>JACMKN010000270.1 GCA_014380135.1 Deltaproteobacteria bacterium | reverse complement strand
CTTCCTGCTCGTAGAGCGCCAGGTTCAATCTGACCGAGTCCACCACATTGCCGATACCACCGCCCGCCACCATCACGACCGGAGCATCCAGCATTTTTGCCATATCGGCATTGTTCAGGCCGATAACCGAGCCGACACCACCGTGGCCGGCTCCCTCGATCAACAGCAGATCCGATTGCGATTCCAGTTCGCGGCAGGCCGAGAAAATTCTTTCCGCGGCCCATTCCCGATACAGTTCGCCATCCAGAAATCTGCGGGTGGCCCCTTTGCCGAGCACCAGCGGCGACATCAGTGCGATGCGCTCTTCCTGGCCGAATACCCGCGCCATCAGAACCGCATCCTTGTCGGCGGTAACCCCGTTAAACTCCTGGCACTTGGGTCCCAGCGGTTTGATGTAGCCAACCCGGTCGTAACGCTGAAGTGCCAGATGCATCAATGAAAGGCTGATAGTGGTTTTTCCGCAGTGCTGACCGGTCGCGGCGATAAAAAGCTTTTTACACATGAAGCTGTCCCCCGGATGCAGGTGGAATACTCGTCTTCATTAAGTATAAACAGCTCTTCAGTCCGCGCCAAGTCTGTATACACTGTCGAAATGTATACGTCAGAGTCTGGTTGCCTGCAGAAGGTTTTCTCAGCTACTTATCCCGGTTAAGCAACTGGTTGCCGACCCAGCGGCAGGCAAACTGGTAGGCAATCCTGCCGCTGCTGTCACCCTTCAGGTATGACCACTGAATCGCCTGGTCTTCGACTTCCTTTGTCCAGAGCAGTTCTGCCCCCTGTTTTACGCTGAGTTTCTGCGCCCACTGTCTGGCGACCCGCACATACTGTTCCTGGCTGAAGGGGTGAAAGCCGACCCAGAGGCCGAAGCGCCCGGAAAGGGAGATCTTCTCCTCGACCCCTTCTCCGTGGTGAATCTCGTTGTTGACCATCATCGCGCCGCGATTGTCACTTTCATATTCCGGCAGCAGGTGCCGCCGGTTGGAGGTGACGTAAATCAGAACATTGTCGGGCAGGGCGTAGACAGCGCCGTCCAGGGCACTTTTGAGCATCTTGTAGCTCGATTCGCCCGTTTCGAACGAAACGTCGTCGGAAAAGATGATGAAGCGGTAGGGCAGGCGTTTGATCGTGTCGACAATATCGGGCAGGTGAACCAGATCACTTTTTTCAACCTGGACGATCCTGAGGCCTTCAGCTGCGTACTTGTTGAGAATGGCCCTGATCAGCGATGATTTTCCGGTGCCGCGCGTACCCCACAGAAGGACGTTGTTGGCCGGATAGCCTGCCAAAAACTGGCGGGTATTTTCTTCGACGGAGCACTTCTGATCTTCGATTCCCAGCAGGTCGTCCAGACAAACCTGTTCAATGCTTTCCACCGCTTCCAGATAGCCGGCAAATGAATATCGCCGCCAGTTGGCGGCATGGCAGGCGGCCCAGTCGATCTGTTCGGCCGGTTTGGGCAGCAGCAGCTGCAGTGACGAGAGGACCTGCTTGAATTGCAAGGTGAGTTCGGCATCCATTATTACATCCTTTCTCAATACTCGCGGGTGTGATTGCCTGTATCAAGTTGACGACCGTGACAAATACGGGTTGGTTAAAAAAAAGGACCTGACATTTCTGTCAGGTCCTGAATTTATGGTGCGCCTGGAGCGATTCGAACGCCCGACCTACGGATTCGTAGTCCGTTGCTCTATCCAGCTGAGCTACAAGCGCATGAGGAAAGATTTTATAGCCCAGCGCACATAATTTATCAACTGTTTTTTTGCTGCCGCTGTAATTTAAATATTAACCCGCTTATTATTGCTACCCAAATTCAGCCGATTCAGCTATTCTGATCAGCTGTTGAGCAATACAGGTATCGGCAAAGGCAGTCAGCATGGATTATTTTATAGTTGATGTCAGCGAGGATGAAATAAAGCGCGAACGGGACAAGTCGCGCGATCTTCGTCGAAGTCGCTGGTGGCAGAACCGTTTGGCCCTGGGGATCTGTCACTATTGCAATAATAAATTTGCTACGGAGGATCTGACGATGGATCATCTGGTGCCGATATCTCGCGGCGGCAAGGCCTCCCGCAACAATGTCGTACCGGCCTGCAAGGAGTGCAACAGTCGCAAGAAGTACCTGCTCCCCATCGAATGGGATGAGTATCTCAAACAGCAACAGGATCCGGAGACGGAAGGTGAGTGAATTGAAAAGCCGCTACAAGGTTGTTATTTATGATTGTGACGGGGTGATTCTCGATTCGATCGAATCGAATTACATCTTTTACAACCGGGTGATGGAGTATCTGGGGCGGGCGCCGCTTGACCGGGGCGACCTGCAGGCCCGGCAGGTGCTGCATACCTATTCGTTTAATGATGTGATGGAGTATTTTTTCGGCGGAGATGTTTGCCGTGAAGCGGCCTTTGCTTTTGCCAAAACAATCCATTACCGTGATCTGATGCCGTTCATGCGGATGGAAGACGGTTTTATCGCCGCTCTCGACCAGCTTAAGGGACATGCCTCCCTGGCGGTCTGCACCAACCGGGCGACTTCAATGGAGATGATCATCGAGGATTTCGGGCTGTCCGGCTATTTTGAGTGCGTGATGACGGCCTCACAGGTTGTCAACCCCAAGCCGCATCCCGAGCCGCTCCTGAAGGTTCTGGATCATTTCGGAGTTGCTCCTCATGAGGCGCTCTTTGTCGGGGATGGTCAAGTTGACATGCAGTCCGCCAGAGCGGCGGGCGTCCCCTTCATCTCCTACAAGTCCAACCTGCCGGCCCTGGCCCGCATCGAACATCATGCCGAAATCGTCCGGCATGTGTTCCCCCTTGCGTGAATCCCAAAAACAGCAGATACAAAAAAACTCCGTGATCATCGAGACTACGGAGTTTTTTTTGTACTGACTTTTGAAAACTATCTCACCAGTTTAGAAAGTTTCTTGAACTCCTCCGTGCCGGCCACCTTCAAGAGCTGGAACAGGGCCGCTTCGGTGCAGGTCGGCACGGCCCCGGTCAGGGTCATGGCCTCGATGGCGGTCTGCCAGTTCTGCTTGCTGCGGCTCATGACGGCGTCTTTGACGACATGCACTTCAAAGCCGGCGTCGCGCAATTCAATCACGGTCTGCAGTACACAGACATGGGTTTCCATGCCGGTGACGATGATCTGCGTCCGTCCGCTGCACTTGAGCTTCTCGACAAATTCGGCGCTGCCGCAGCTGCTGAAGGCCATCTTCTCGTAACGGGGCGCATCGCCGGCTTTCTGCTGCAACTCCGGCAGGGTTGCCCCCAGACCCTTGACATACTGCTCGGTGACCAGTACCGGCACCTTCAGTTCGTTGGCCGCCTCCAGCAGGATGCCGATGTTTTTGGTCACCCTGCGCAGCACCTTATCGTCCATCGCCACGCACAGTTTCTCCTGCACATCGATCACCACCAGCACAGCTTTGTCCCGCTCCAGAAAAAATCTGTCTCTTACTGACATAGCAGTCTCCTTTCAATCAATCCCGTTTAAGTTCGATACCAAGTTCCGTTATTTTCTTGCGCAGGGTATTGCGGTTGATGCCGAGAATATCGGCCGCCTTGACCTGGTTCCAGCGGGTCTTTTCGAGGATGAAGCGTATCAGGGGGCGCTCGACCTGCTCCAGAACCATGGCATGGATGTCCCCCTTGTCGAGTTTCTCTATTCCATTCATACAGGAGCGCAGCTTGATGTCGACCAAGGCCTCCAGTGATGTTTCCTGCGGAGCGGTCTGCGAGCCGGCCTCCGTCTGGGCGACAGCCTGGGTCAGACTCTCAAAGTCCTGAGCCGTCAGGAGCGGATCGTTGGATAGAATCACCGCCCGTTTGATCGTGTTTTCCAGCTCCCGCACGTTGCCGGGCCACGAGTGCGCCGACAGCAGCGCCAGTGCTTCATCGCTCAGGCGTTTGGACGAAACGGACATTTCGGTGCAGGAGCGGGTCAGGAAATATTGAGCCAGATCCGGGATGTCGTCGCGCCGCTCCCGCAGGGGCGCCAGTGTGATCGGCACGACGTTCAGGCGGTAGTACAGGTCTTCGCGGAACTCCTTCTGACGAACCTTTTCGACCAGCGCCTGGTTGGTGGCTGCTACGATACGCACATCCACCACAATATTCTGGTTCCCGCCGATGCGGGTGACTTCCTGCTCCTGCAGCACCCGCAGAATCTTGGCCTGCAGGTCCAGTGGCATGTCGCCGATCTCGTCCAGAAAGATCGTTCCGTGGTTGGCCTGCTCGAATTTGCCCTGCTTGCGATCTCCGGCGCCGGTGAAGGCCCCCTTTTCGGACCCGAACAGCTCGCTTTCCAGCAGGTCCCGCGGGATGGCTGCGCAGTTGATCGCCACAAACGGTTTTCCGAGACGTGACGAATTGAAGTGGACGGCCCGTGCTACCAGTTCCTTGCCGGTGCCGGATTCGCCCTGGATCAGAACGGTTACGTCGCTGACGGCCACTTTGCCGATGGTTTTGTAGACCTCGCGCATGGCCGGAGAATTGCCGACGATGTTTTTTTCGACCTGGTAGCGCTCCTTGAGTTCCTGTTTCAGTGACGAGACCTGTCCGGCGATGTCGCGGGCCCGGGCGACCTTTTCAATAATAGCGTCGATTACGTCCAGGTCGAAGGGCTTGGTGATGTAATCGTAGGCGCCGCGCTTCATGGCTTCGACCGCGTTTTTCATGCTGGCCTCGGCGGTCATGATCACCACCAGCAGGTCGCTTTTTAGCTCGCGTATCTTGTCCAGCAGGTCCAGTCCGCTGATGCCGGGCATCTTGATGTCCAGAATGGCCAGGTCATAGCAGTTGTCCTTGATCAGTTCCAGCGCCTGGCGGCCGTCCTGGGCCAGGTCTACCGTAAACCCCTTGCGTTTGAGCGCCTTTGAAAGCACCCAGCGCATGCTTTCTTCGTCATCAGCTACAAGAATTCGTGTAAGCGGCATATATTCCTCTTTTATTTGAATCAAGGGCATTTAATCCACTTAACCCTATGTTCTTTTATTTATTGCACCAGCGGCAGCAGCACCGTGAATTTGGTCCCGTGCCCAGAGTCCGACTCGGCCTTGATCATTCCGCGATGTTCGGAAACAATCTTATGGCAGATCGATAATCCCAGCCCGGTGCCACCCGACTTTGTACTGAAAAACGGAGTCCAGATGTTTTCCAGATCCCCGGCCGGAATGCCGGGACCGTCATCGCCTACCTCGATGGCGACCATCCGCGAGCGGCGCTCGTTCTGTGACATGCGATAATCCGAAAGCACCCTGCTTGTTACCGTCAGGCGGCCGTCAACACCCATTGCATCGATAGCGTTGCAGATCAGGTTCAGAAACAGCCGGGTCAGCATCTCTTCATCGGCCATGATATCCGGGATGCTGGGGTCGAAATGCTGGATGAAGGCGATTTCCCGCCCGACAACGGCCTGACGCTGGAGCAGCAGGATATCACCCAGCACCTTGTGCAGATTGATCGGAGCCAGCTTCAGTCTGCGGGGCGAGGCCAGTTCCAGCAGCTCGCGAATGATGTGGTCGATGCGATCGGTTTCACGGATCATGACCTGGGTATATTCGAGCATCTCGCTTTCCGGCTCGAACTCCCGCTCCAGGAGCTGGGCAGCCCCCTTGATGCCCCCCAGCGGGTTTTTTACCTCGTGGGCCAGTCCGGCCGCCAGGGTGCCAACGGTCGAAAGCCGGTCTGCCTGGCGGATTGCCGCTTCCAGTTCGCGGATATAGGTAATATCCTTGAATGTCAGTATCGCGCCGATGTTTTTACCGCTCCCCTCGACCAGCGGGTAGCAGGTGACCGCCACCGGCGTGATCCGTCCGGTGGAACGGACAACCACGTTTTCATGATCCGAGATCGTAATGCCGGTGCGGATGGTTTTGGAAACCATATCCCGCAGGGTTGTTTCCAGAGCGAACAGCTTCTCGAATTCAGCCCCCTGGGCCTGTCTTTTTGAAAATCCGGTGATTTCCTCTGCGGCCGGGTTGCAGAGCGTGATCAGGCCGCTGCTGGCCACGACAATCACGCCGTCCCCGACGCTGTCGATAACGGTGGCATAATAATCTTCATGTTGGTTCTGCAGCTCTTTTGTCATGGTTTCACTCGTTGGCATGGCCGGGGACGTCGCTGGCGCCGCGAATCCTTTCGGTTAGTAGCAGTATGTCGGATGCAGAACGGGCTGAGTTGGCGGCCCGGCGGATTTCGGAGGCGCCCGCAAATCCTTTGGCATACCAGCCGATATGTTTTTTCATCTCCCGCACTGCCACCGCTTCTCCGAATTCCTCGCTAAACATTGCCAGATGGCCGGCGATCGTATCGGCCCGTTCGGCGGTGCCGACCGGAGTAGTGTGCCCCTGTTCAGCCAGTTCAATCGTCTGTCGAAAGATCCAGGGATTGCCGAGCGCACCGCGCGCGATCATGACGCCGTCACAGCCGGTTTCCTGCAGCATGCGCCGGCAGTCAGCGGCGGTAAACAGGTCGCCGCTGCCCAGCACCGGTATCGAAAGAGCCGCTTTCATGGCCCCGATCTGGTCCCAGTCGGCCTGTCCGGAAAACATCTGGCTGCGGCTGCGGGGATGCAGCGTAACTGCGTCGCACCCCTCCGCTTCGGCGATACGTGCGATCTCAAGATAGACGTCGTCTCCGCTATGCCAGCCCGAGCGGATCTTGATCGTCAGCGGCAGGCTGGTGGCAGCCCGAACGGCGCGGACGATGGCGGCAACCTTGAGCGGATCCTGCAGCAGCGCGCTGCCGGCGCCGGTGCCGACCACCTTGCGTACCGGACAGCCCATGTTGATATCCAGCAGATCGCCGTAGCCTTCGACCATACTGGCCGCTTGGGCCAGATCGGCCGGCGAATCGCCGAACAGCTGAATGCCGAGCGGGCGGTCCTTGGCACAGCTCTTCAGAAGCGCCAGGGTCTTGATCCCTTCGCGCACCAGGCCATTCACGCTGACCATCTCGGTAAAGGCCATAGAGGCACCATGCTGACGACAGATCAGACGAAAGGGCAGATTTGTAATTCCAGCCAGGGGGGCGAGCACGACGTTGTGCGCCAGGACAAGGCTTCCAATTGTTAATGATTTTAACATGATACACACTGATAACGGCAACGGGAAGGGAAGGAAATTAACTGAATGTGCCTAATTTTTGGGCATAGTAGCACAGCCGGCAAAAATGGCAAGGTCAAAATGGAGATTTTTATTGCCAATATTGAAAAATCCGTTTTTAATAGCACGACAATCCAGAAACCTGAACAGGAGAAACCAGATGTTTGGAATCGGCATGCCGGAAATGATTATTATCCTCGTGATCGCCTTGATAGTGATTGGGCCGCATAAATTGCCGGAACTGGCCAAGTCACTCGGCAAAGGGCTGGCCGAATTCAAGAAAGCCTCGGAGGACTTCCAGAAAAATGTTCAGGAAGAATCCCGCAAGAGCGAGGAGAAGGAAACGGCTCCTCAACAGGTGGCAGCGACTGAAAAGGCGCATGTTGATACTCCGGCCCAGCCTGTGCAGGCCGCACCGACTGAGAAAAAGGAGAATGTTCAGTCATAATTGATTCCAGCTGGAAATTGATCAGGGACAATTTAAAAGGGAGATGCTTCGGGGCATCTCCCTTTTGATATTTCGCCACTCCCACAGGTAACATGACAATCTATTGTTGGAAACATGACTTTTATCCGATATTCACTATTCAAGGGCTTGCCCCAGTTATTGCAATTCGCCCTCATTTATCCCGAAACAGTTGACGTGCCACATCAAATCGTATATACAATAAACATGGTCTACGAATGGGACGAAAACAAGCGACTGAAAAACTTTGATAAACACGGATATGACCTCGCCGACGGTCAGCTTGTCTATGAGTCACCAGTAAGATATCGGTTGAAAGTCACCGGCCACATGAACGCCGATGGCTGGATATTGCCGAAGTTAGCGGCGAAGTAGTAACTCTTACACTCACTTACACGCTACGTGGAGATGCAGTTCGCTGTATCTCGCTACGGAAGGCCAGTCGCAAGGAAAGGAGCCTATATTATGGCCAAAATAGTTAAACGAACCTCGGATGAAATTAAAGACATGCGTTCCAGAGGTGAAATAATGACCGATAAGGAACGAGTCAGCAACTTTTCCGAAGAGGCGGTAGAACGCATGGCTATGGACGACCTGGATAATTTCCTTAAAACCGATGAGGATTGGGCACAGGCTACCATTCATCGTCCGGGAATCCGTGGTCCACAAAAAGCCCCCACAAAAAAATCAATTGCTATCCGACTATCCCAAGATGTTGTGGAAAGCTTCAAATCCACAGGTGCTGGGTGGCAATCTCGGATTGATGATGCATTGAGAAAATATTTGAAAGAGCATCCGCTGAAGCATGCTTAACAACTGACGCCTGACTTCTCCATTACGGACGCTTTCGAACTCCAGACGGTAGCGATTTAGCGTTCCCTCGGTCCCTGCGATGCTTCCATAATAATGTTTGCAGCTTTGCAAGCCTGACCCCGACGCCCCCGACCCCGACGCCCCCCGTATCATGAACCCCCTGTAATCTCCAGTCAAAGTGGACCAAAGCAAACCGGCCATGAATGTGTCAACATTCAGCATTCAGGGCCGGTAACGAATCTGTGGGAATTGCACTGTCTTGATACGATCTGCTATTGCTGAACTAATAGATTTAAAAAAGTTTACAGCACCCCCGTCTCGGTATGTTTCCCGAACACTTCCCGGAATACATCGGCGATCTCGCCCAGGGTGGCGTAGCTCTTGACCGCCGAAAGGATATACGGCATCAGGTTGTCCGTCCCCTTGGCAGCCGTTT
>JACMKN010000039.1 GCA_014380135.1 Deltaproteobacteria bacterium | reverse complement strand
CAGGCGGAAATGCGCGCAACCGGCAGGGGCGCGCCGGGTGAGGCTTCGTAGTTGAGCAGTCTATCTCCGGCGTAGCGCGGCTGGTACAACGCAGGAACGTAGATGCCGGGAATGCTGCTCATGGCGGCCAGCAGTCCCGGTCGTCCCGCCAGATCCGGTGAGAGCAGCGCCGAGACCAGCAAGGGGATGATATCCTCCCCTTCGCCGACGCAGATCACATCAAAAAAATCCGCTACCGGCTCGGGATTGATGAAGAAGGCGGCCCCGCCGGCAATCAGTAGCGGATGTGATTCGCTCCGCTCGGCGGAATAGAGCGGCAGCCGTGCCAGGTTCAGGATGAGCGGGATGTTCAGGTAATCCGGCTCAAATGATGTTGAAAAGGCGATCACATCGAAATCGCCCAAGGGGCGCTGTGATTCCAGTGAAAGCAGTGGCGTGCCGCTGCGACGGTATTCGTCCAGTTCATCACGCTCCGGCAGAAAAGCCCGTTCACAGCGTATGTCGGCTGATCCGGCCAGCAGGGCATAGACGGTCTGAAATCCGAGACTGCTCATGCCGGTACGGTAGCGGCTGGGGGAAACCAGGCAGATCGAAAGCTGCCCGCCATGTCCACCGGCAGATGAATTGAGATTTATTTCGGCAGCCAGGCGGCTGCGCTGTTTCTGTCTGAGGGCGCGTGTCATTTGGAGGCGGAGGTTGTAGGCGTAGTGTCGGTCTTATTCATAATATATTAGCGGCTCTTTTAATGTGCTGTGGCATAGTTCATAAGCAAATTGTCATAGTTTTCAGCATAACACATTTGCCCCCAACAAAAAACGCCGCTGATCGCGGCGTTTTCGGATGCATATTTCGGATAGTCGGCAGACTAGCCTTTGGCCAGCGAAACAGCCAGCGGCGAGGATGCCGATCCCGACAGCAGGTTGACCTGCGGCTCTCTGAAATGGGACGGCACGAACAGATCACCGCGCTGCAGGTTGGCTGACGGTCGCGCCTTGAGGCTGACGCTGGAACTTTCGGTAGAGATCTTCAGCATATCGCCGGCGGCAACTCCAAGTGTCGCAGCATCTTCAACGGACAGTTCGACATAGGCTTCACCGGCCACCAGCATATTGTTTTCCGACCAGGTTGACATCGTTCCGTTGTGGTGCAGCAGCGAACCGATCTTCAGCGTGAAGGGGCGCGGCAGCTGCGGCAGAGCAGCCGGAGACAGCGGAGCAAAAACGGCTTTTTCGGTACGGTTCTTGACGCGACCCATCCGGCAGCCGTCATGGTCGCAGGTTTCACTGTAGAGACCGGTCAGTGACGTGATCTCCTGATGCAGCGCATCGCTCGTCAGCGGAGCCAGTGCAACCACCGGCGCAACCAGAGCGTGCAGTTTCATCAGGATCTCGGCATCGGTGCGTGAATCACCGGCCGGCTTGACGGCCGCATTGAAGCACTGAACCCGGTTGTCTGCCGCTGTGAACGAGCCGGCCTTTTCGGCGCCGGTTGCGGCCGGCAGCAGGATATGCGCCAGACGGGCGGTCTCGGTCAGGAAGATATCCTGAACCACCAGCAGTTCAAGCTTCTGCAGGGCCTTCAGGGTACGGTTGCGATCTGGAAGAACATGGAGCAGGTCGCTGCCCATCACGTAGAGCGCCTTGATCTGGCCGGCCTCGATCGCTTCGATGATCTGGAACAGGTCTTTGCCCGGCACAGCGGGAACGGTGCATTTCCAGGCAGCTCCGAACTTGGCGGCGGCATGCTCGTAGGTGTGATAGCCGGGCAGATATTCGGGACAGATGCCCATGTCCAGCATGCCCTGGGTGTTGTTCTTTTCGTCCAGCGGGTAGATTCCGGCACCCTCGGCACCGGTCGCGCCGGTCAGCAGCGCCAGGTTGATCGTGGCCGCCACAGCGTTTTTCTGGTCGGCGGAGCGAATCACATCAAAGCCGTACAGTACGGCCGTGCGGCCAGCACTGCCGATCAGGAGGGCCGCCTCGCGCAGTTGCGTTTCAGATACTCCGCTGACCTCTGCAATCCGCTCGAACGACAGCGCCTCCAGCGATGACTTCAAAATATCCAGGCCCGGCGCATTCCCAAAAGACTTGTTCACTACACCTTCCGCCAGAAGGGCCTTGTTGAGGCCGGCCACCAGCCAGGCTTCACTGCCCGGACGGCACTGCAGAAAAGAGTTGGCATATTTGTTCAGCGATATACCTCGGCTGCCTGCCAGCACCAGCTTGGCATCGTTTTTGGTAACAGCCTGGATGACGCGGTAGGCGAATCCGGCCGATTCGGCCTTCAGGTCGGCTCCGATCACGATGACCGCATCGGCCTTCTCGATCACGTTCATGTCGAAGGTGCCGCCGCTGTAGCCCAGCAGTTCCCACTGCAGGATCTGGGAGGGGAGGTAGCCGAGGCGAGCCTCGGAGTCGATGTTGTTGCTGCCCAGCGCTCCCCGGAAGAATTTCTGGAACAGGTAGCTGTCTTCGTTGGTAACGCGCGGCGAACCGATACCGGCCACGGCACTCCCGCCGGAAGTGTTGGCAAACTCCTTGAGTCTGGCCGCGGCGCTCCCAAGCGCCTGATCCCAGGAGACCTTGCGCTGATCGCTGCTGCCTTCCCTCATCATCGGCGCCGTAACTCGGCCCGATGAGTTGAAGGCGGCATAGCCAAAACGGCCGTTGGCACACAGGTTGCCGTGATTGTAGGTATTATCGGAACTGGTCACGCGATCAATGCGCCCATCTTTGGCGTGGTATTCGATCTGACAGCCGGACGAGCAGAAGGCACAGACGCCGGGAGTCACGTCGAAGGCCCAGGGGCGGCCGCGGAACTTGAACGGCTTGCTGATCAGGGTGCCGGTCGGACAGGCGTTGATGCAGTTACCGCAGAAGTCGCAGTCCAGCGGCTCGCCGCTGATCGTATCGATGATGGTGCGGTCGCCACGGTCAACGATCTCGATCGCTTCCCTGCCGACGATCTCGCGACAGACCTTGACGCATTTTTCACAGAGGATGCAGCGGTTGGGGTCGCTTTCCAGCAATCTCCAGTCATAACGGATCGGCAGGCGCTCCAGCTCGGCCCCGAACTTGTTCCGGTCAACCTGCAGAGTGTAGCAGCTGTCCTGCAGGTCGCACTCTCCGGCGGCGTCGCAGACCGGGCAGTCCAGCGGGTGGTTGACCAGCATCAACTCCAGCGTGTTCTTGCGGATCTGCTCCAGTACCGGCGTAGAGGTCGTCACGTTGAGGCCGTCCTTGACCGGGGTATTGCAGGCGGTCATGGGGCGTTCGACACCTTCGACCTCGACCACGCAGATGCGGCAGGCGCCGGTGGTGGAGACCTTTTTCAGCCAGCAGAGGGTCGGGATCTTGATCCCCAGTTCCGCTGCAGCGTCCAGGATGGTTGTGCCGGCCGGAACCGTCACCTGTTTTCCGTCAATTGTCACTGTAGCCGATTTCTTCTCGCAGGACTCTGTATGTGCCATGCCGTTATATCTCCATTAGCGCATCGTTATTTTTGTAGTGCAGGGTGAATCCAGCTGCATTCACCGAATTATACCGCCACCATCGCCATGCGGTAGCAGCGCAGACAACGATCGGCTTCGATCTGGGCCGTGCTGTCGCTGAAGCCCAGTTCAACTTCTCGATAATTGCCCTTGGCGGCCCGCTCGCGGCCATGGACTTCTTTCTGGCCGGCCCGATCGACAGAATCCAGCCAGGCAACCTTTTCGTTCTTGTCGTAGACGCCCAGATAGGTCAGCAGGTCATCGAAGATATCCTGCTCGCTCAAATAAGCCTTGCCCTCTTCCAGCCAGCGCTGGATGACCAGTGCGGCGCGATGGGCATTGCCGACGCAGGCTACGACCGTCAACGGCCCGATTTCGGCATCGCCCCCGGCAAATACGCCGTCGCAGTCGGTGATCAGCGAACGGGACAGCATGTTACCCATGCCGTCTTTCAGGTCTTTACCGGCGTCATCCTTGAGCGGCAGATACTTGGTGACGACCGTGTTCCACTTGGTGATGTCGATGCCCATCTCGGGCGGGATGAAGCTCAGGTCCGGATCCTGGCCGATGGCCGGGATGACCGTATCGCAGTCTACAATGAACTCGCTGCCCGCCACCGGTTCGGGACGACGGCGACCGGAAGCATCCGGCTCTCCCATCGCCATTCTGACGCACTCGACGCCAATGACCTGTTCCTTGTCATCGACAATGATCCTGGTCGGGAGCACCTGGAATTCAAATCTGACCCCTTCTTCGTCTGCGCCGTCAACTTCCCAGACATCGGCCGGCATCTCCTTGCGGGAGCGACGGTAAAGCAGGATTGATTCCTCGGCGCCCTCGCGTAGAGCAACGCGAACACAGTCGATGGCGGTATTGCCGCCGCCGACCACGCAAACTTTTTTGCCCATACCGGTCGGCTTACCCATGTAGGCTTCACGCAGGAAGTCGATGCCGCCGGAAAGGAAACCCTTGTAGCCTTTGTCCTCCCCCTCGACACCCATCGGCTTGGAGCGGTGAGCGCCGGGAGCAATGAAAACAGCGTTGTACTTCTGCTTTAGTTCGGGCAGCGAAATGTCCTTGCCGACACGGCAGTCGTAGATAATTTCGACACCCACCGACTGGATGATGTCGATATCACGCTGCAGGATCGCACGCGGCATGCGGTAGGCCGGGATACCGACCGCGATCATGCCGCCGCCGAAACCTTCCGGCAGCGCCTCATAAATCGTACATTGATACCCTTCCAGAGCCAGGTAGTAGGCAGCGGCCAGGCCGGCCGGACCGGCGCCGACGATCGCAACCGTCTTGTTCTTTTTGGCCTTGGGCACCATGGGGGGCAACAGGTTGTGCTGACGCTCATAATCCGAGGCGGTCCGCTTCAGCACCATGATGTTGATGGCGTCATCGACATTTTTGCGGCGGCAGGCGGTCTCGCAGGGATGCGGACAAACCCGGCCGCAGACGGACGGCAGCGGCATGCTCTCGCGGATAGTTGCCAGCGCTTCGCCGTACTGATAGTTGCGGATCTCTTCAATATATTTGGGAATGTCGATGTGGGATGGGCACTTGTCCATGCAGGGAGCGGTAATCTTGTGGATATATTTGGCCGGCTCGGTATTGGGTCCGCAGGCGCTGTTGATATAGGTCAGAAAGTCGGCCCGATAATGCTTGACCGCATCGAAAACCGGCACCGTCGCACTCTGGCAGAGTGTGCACTTGCAGTTTTTCAGCAGTTCGGCCAGGTCGCCAACCTTGTCCAGATCCGCCTCGCTGGCCTTTTTCTCCAGCACGTTCCGGAACAGGTCCATCAGCACCTTGGTGCCCTTCTTGCCCGGCGTACAGCGACCGCAACAGTACAGCGTCTGGACACGTTTCATGTACTCGGCCGTCATGACCGGAACATCAACGTACTTGTCGAACAGGATAATGCCGTCCCAGCCCATGAACGCGCGCAGCGGACGTTCACCGTCAAAGGCAACCGGCAGGCGATAACTGACCGCCTTCGGTTCTCCGGAAACATTTCTGTTGTCTACTACATCTCCGCCCCACGTGGAAAAGATGACCTGTGCCACATAAACCTCCGAAACCAACCCTGGAATACCGGGTTAAGTACTTGCAATTATTAAACAAAACTATCACCAACAATTGTATACAGTATGCATGATTATCACAATAACATCCTAAAAATCAAGGAAAAAACTGTTGATAATTCTCCGGGCACACAACAAATTCTATCTTTCCAATAAACCTGTGTAATAAGGATAAATACATTAAAAAAATTATTTCTACTGGAAAAGTACAGCAACTTGCTTCCAGCTTACTAATGTGCCAGGTGTAATACACTAGAATTGATCCCGCTCCTCGATCAACCCGATGAACACATCCTCCAGGCTCGGCAGTTCTCCGCCCTTGGCCCATTCCCGCTTCAGCTCATGGGGCGTTCCCACCGCTATCAGTTCCCCCCGGTAGATCAGCGCCAGCCGGTCGCAGTATTCGGCCTCATCCATATAGTGAGTGGTTACAAAAACCGTCACGCCGCCGCCGGCCAGGGAATAGATCAGCTCCCAGAACCTGCGGCGTGAAAGCGGATCGACGCCCGAAGTCGGTTCATCCAGAAAAATGATCGGCGGTTCGTGCAGGATGGCACAGCCCAGTGCCAGCCGCTGCCGCCAGCCGCCGGAGAGCTCGCCGGCCCTTGACGTGCGACGCTCGGCCAGTCCGGCCATTTTTATCACCCATTCGGCACGCTCCTTCCGCTTGTTCTCCGACAGGCGGTAGACCCCGGCGTAGAAGGCGATATTCTCTTCCACGGTCAGGTCTTCGTACAGGGAGAAACGCTGGCTCATGTAGCCGATGTTTTCCTTGATCAGCTCCGGCTGTGTGGCAATATCAAAGCCGGCCACCCGGCCTTCGCCCGAGGTCGGCGCCAGGATACCGCACAGCATGCGGATGGTGGTGGACTTGCCGGCGCCGTTGGGGCCGAGGAAACCGAAGATCTGCCCCCTGGGAACGGAGAGGCTGATGCCGTCCACGGCGGTGAAGTCGCCGAAGCGTTTGGTGAGGAGATTCAGGGAGACGGCCGCTGGTTCGACTCCGCTCACCAACCGCCTTGAAATTTCATTCAGCTCAAGTACCCTGAGCGGCCTGTCCTGAGCGGAGCCGAAGGGAGTCGAAGGGTCCCCCCCGATTTTGCCAATCACCAGATCATCCAGGGAGATGGCGCCGTTGCCGGTCAATTCGGCCGGAGTGCCGCAGGCGATCAGGCGCCCTTGATGAAGCAATCCGACCCGGTCGCAGCGCGCCGCTTCATCCAGATAGGCGGTAGCCACAACGATCGTGACCCCCTCGCCCTGCAGATCGGTCAGAATCCGCCAGAAATCGCGGCGGGAGACCGGATCGACACCGTTGGTTGGTTCGTCCAGCAGCAGCAATCCCGGTTTATGGATCAGAGCGCAGCACAACCCCAGCTTCTGTTTCATGCCGCCCGAAAGCCGGCCGGCCTGCCGGCCGCTGAAAGGGGCCAGACCGCTGAAGGCCAGCAGGCGCTCTGTCCGTGCCATCCGCTCGGCAGTGCCTACGCCGAACAGGTCGGCATAGAAGCGGATATTTTCAGCCACGGTCAAATCGGGATAAAGTCCGAAACGCTGGCTCATGTAGCCGATACGGCCCTGCACCGGCGCCAGGTTGCCGGCCGAACAGCCCAGCACCAGTGCCTCGCCGGCGCTGGCATCCATCACGCCGCTCAGCATGCGCAGGGTAGTGGTTTTGCCAGCCCCGTCCGAACCGACCAGACCGAACAGCTCGCCTTGGGCCACCGAGAGCGTCAGATTGTCCACGGCGGTCAGATTGCCGAAGCGCTTGGTCAGATTATTGACGACAACAGCCATGGGATTACCTGATACTTTGCTGGCCAGTTTCTACCAGCGCATCGGCCGGCATGCCCGGTTTCAGCTCCATCTTCGGATTATCCAGCGTAATCTTGATGCGGTAGACCAGCTTGACCCGCTCCTTGGCGGTCTGAACATTTTTGGGAGTGAACTCCGCCTCGGGCGAAATGAAGCTGATCCTTCCCGCGAAGTTGCGTCCCGGCCAGCTGTCAACGGTCACGCGGACCGCTTGGCCGACCTTGACCCGCCCCAGTTCGGTTTCGGGGATGTAGGCCCGCAGCCAGGCCTGATCCAACTTCCCGACCGTGACGACCGGCGCGCCCGGCGCCAGCATCTCTCCCGGCTCGGCGTGTTTGGAAAGCACCAGCCCGGACAGCGGAGAAGCCAGAATGCTCTGGGCAAGGCGGGTCTCGGCCAGAGCCTTGCCGGCTGCGGCACCCTCCACTTTGGCCCGCGCCTGCCGCACGGCATCCGGACGGGGGCCGCTCTTAAGCAGCTTCAGACGCTGCCCGGCTTCACGCAGCGCTGCCGCCGAACCATCACGACCGGCCCGGGCTGCCTCCAGGTCCTTCAGCGGAATCACCTCGCGTTTGAATAACGCATCGGCCCGGAGCGCATCTTTCGACATTCGTTCGGCCTCGGCCTTGATCCGTGCCAAGGCGGCCTCGCCCTGGGCGATCTCCTCGCGGCGACTGCCCGCCTCAAGGTCGGCTACAGCCGCTTTTGAAGCATTCACTTCGGCGGCGCGGCCATTGCGTTCCTCCAGCAATTCCTCATCACCCAGCCGCGCCACAACCTGCCCGGCACTCACGCTTTGTCCTTCGTCAACCAGTCGCTCCGTCAACCTTCCGCCGATCTTGAATGACAATGCCACCGAGGTGACCTCGATGGTACCGGAGACTTTCAGCGCTCCGCTGTCCCGGGGTCTGCGATGCATGACGATGTAAATTGCAAGGGCAAGCACGCCAAGAGCAACAATGCCGACAATGGCTTTTTTAGGCATCAGAATCCTCCTCGAAAATGAAATCAGCGCTTCTATTTTATCACGGATGATTGATATGACGCGGGTTGTTCAAATAAAGAAGGGGCAGCTGAAAAGCGCCCCTTCCCGGATATATATGAACAGAACAAGTATTTCGTCAGCTGTGTGCGGCACACTCCTGGAAGCGGCGTCGCAAGGGACGATACAGCAACAGGCCTCCGGCCAGCAGTATGGTTATGCCGGCCAGGGCGGGATGTGCAGCCGCGACTATGACCGGGGTCAATGCCACTCGCGTTACCCCCCGCAACAGCTCGTGACCGACGATAAAATCGGCCAACGGCGGACTCAGACGGTAGTAAAGCGCCACAAAGGCCCGACCGGGAACATTGGTCAGCAGATAACGGTCGCGAAAATCGCGCAGAACCTGGACCTGCGGATGCAGATAGCTGCCGTAGGCCGCCGTGGCAATGAAACAGGCGCCACCGCCCCCACCGCCCCCACCGCCCCCACCACCGGCCGCAGCCGTGCCCGGCTCGCTAACCGTAGCGACGCTGCCGTCAGTGCTGAAGGAAGCCATGTGGTTGTCGACATTGGT
>JACMKN010000269.1 GCA_014380135.1 Deltaproteobacteria bacterium | reverse complement strand
TAATTGCCAACCTTCTGCTAAGTAGTCCCTCCTTTCCATTGTTGCAGAACGTTAACAAAGGAGACAGGCTGAATCACAATTAACCAGCCTGTCTCCTCTTCTCGACCTGCTTTCAAACCGAACCCTGATAAACAGGGTAAGTATGTTAACCTACGGGGCAGTGATGGCAGTTGCGTTTAATGTAACCGCAGTCTGTGCCAAGGCCCGGCCGGTCATTTTTGCGCCGGTATTCAGCGAAACCAGCGTTTGGCTCAGGATAATGCCCTTGAAGTCGGATGATGTACCAAGGTTGGCCTGGCCGGCTACCTGCCAGAAGATGTTCTTGGCCTGAGCTCCGCCTACCAGGGTAACGATGGCACCGTTGCTCACGGTCAGATTTTGTGCTACCTGGAGGATCCAGACGTCGTTTGCGCCACCAGACAGAGTAACGCCTGCATTCGAAATTGAAACTCCTGTGCCCCATTTGTAGAGGCCTGGAACCAGTGTCAGTCCGCTGATATTTCCGGCGCCCAGTTCAGTAAAATCAGGAGTTGTTCTTCCGGCTGCGTCAGCGTATGCGGTTTGCATGTCGCTGATGGCTGCCGTCAAAACAGCAGGTGTAGGCGTGGCATAGTTGGCTGCGAATATTTTTCCGGTTACCAAAGACGATGTTGAAAATGTGTTGGTGGAATCTGCGATCAGCGAAAATCCGGTTATGGAGGCTGCAACGATAGGACTGACACCGATATTTCCAACAACTGCTGTGGTTCCGGTGGTTGTTACGCCTGTTTTTGACAGAATCACAAAATTACCGGCTGTTCCAAGATCAACCGGTGCGCGACCTGCGGCAGCTGCGGCTGTGGTAAAGCTCCAGACATGGTTACTTGCCAGTGCAGTGCCGGCCAGATCCTTGGCGCCGGTGGTAATTGTGGCGGTATAAACGGTGTTGGCTGCAAGATTGGCTGCAGGTGTAAAGACCGCATTCACGCCGGAGTAGATCACCGTGCCCGAAACAGTCGCTGCACCCTGCTTCAGGGTAAAGGTTGATGTGCTGATCGTCAGGGGGTCCATCGCCTCACTGAAGGTGGCGGTGAGTTTGTTGCCGACCGGTACAGCGATGGCGCGATCAACCGGGATGGTGGAAATCACGGTGGGTGCCAGGGTGTTTTGGGTCGTACCTGTTGTAAAGCTCCAGACCTTGTTGACGGCCAGTGTATTGCCGGCCAAGTCCTTGACGCCGGTGGTAATCGTGGCGGTGTAGATGGTGCTGGACAGCAGGAACATGCCCGGAGTAAAGACCGCAGTTACGCCGGAGTAGGTCACAGCGCCTGGAATAGTCGTTGTCCCTTGTTTCAGAGTAAAGGTTGTCGTGGTGATCGTTGCGGGGTTCATCGCTTCACTGAAGGTTGCGGAGAGTTTGTTGCCGATCGGCACACCCGTGGCGGCATTTGCAGGAACCGTGGCGGTCACGGTGGGTCTGGTGGTGTCTGCTGCCCCACCGGTGGTGAAGGTCCAGACATAGTTGCGAGCCAGTGAATGGCCATCACGATCCTTGGCCCCGGTGGTGATCGTGGCGGTATAGAGAGTGTTGGACAAGAGATTGGCAGTCGGGTTGAAAACCGCGGTTACGCCGGAGTAGGTCACGGCGCCTGCAACAGCCGTTGTCCCTCTCTTCAGGGTAAAGGTTGAGGTGTTGATCGATGTGGGTCTCATCGCCGTACTGAAGGTTGCCGAGAGGTTGCTGCCGATGGCTACGGCTTTGGCACCATTAACAGGAGTTGTGGAACTCACTCTGGCAATTTGGTCGGTACATTCGCCGCGGTTCGGCAGGACCAGAAAAACACTCAGAATCAACAAGGATACAAAATAAGCTTTAAACGCTACAATTTTTTTCATATAAATCCTTTTTAAATAAGTTAAAAATCACAATTGTTTCTTACCAACCTTCCAAGCCTCTGTTACGCGTTCCTCGCTTTCCCTCTCCTTATTGCAGCTGCATTAAAATTAAACGGTTCACGCCTTGTTTGAGTTATCCGCTCTTCCCCAAAATGCCAAGAACCCGACTGGGGAGTGAGATGAGCTGGATCAATTATTAGTAGTAAGGCAAATAGCCTGCCAATAAACTACGAAATCCGAAAAGCTGCTTTCACCCCTTAATAACAGGGCCTTAGCTTGACTGGAGCAGACTTTGAATGGTTTGACATGTTTTGCTTAGCCTCAGCATTTGACGGAACCTCAGCATACTGAGGGACACGTTGAGGGGCGCTTTGAGGAAGGGTCAGATGAGCAGCATAATGCCGCTCGCCTGAAAAAATTTTGAACTTTCAAGAATTGCTGTTATATCTGTCATATGAAAAAACAAACAATATCGCCGTCAAACGATCAAGAACCGGCCAACATGCTACAGGAGCACATCCCGTCAGCGCCGGAAGAGCTCCCTTTTCCGATCGTCGGCATCGGCGCCTCGGCCGGCGGACTGGAGGCTCTGGAGCAGTTTCTGCGGCATGTGCCCGAAGGATGCGGCATGGCCTTTGTGATCGTCCAGCACCTGGACCCGACCCACAAGGGGATCATGCCGGAACTGCTCCAGCGCACCACTGCAATGGAGGTTTTCCAGGTCAAAGACCGCATGCGGGTCAAGCCGGACTGCGTCTATGTGATCCCCCCCAACAAGGACATGTCCATCCTGCACGGGGTGCTGCACCTGTTCGATCCGGTGGCGCCCCGCGGCCTGCGCCTGCCGATCGATTTCTTCCTGCGCTCGCTGGCCGAGGACCGCCAGGAGCGCAGCATCGGCGTGATCCTCTCCGGCATGGGCTCGGACGGCACGATGGGCCTGCGGGCCATCAAGGAAAAAGCGGGAGTGGCACTGGTGCAGGAGCCGGCTTCGGCCAAGTTCGACAGCATGCCCAGAAGCGCCATTGTGGCCGGACTGGCCGACCTGGTGGCACCGGCGGAGGATCTGCCCGGAAAGATCATCGACTACCTACGACACACCCTGATCATCACCAAGAGCGAGCCGTTGGAGGAGAAGGACCAGAGCGCCCTGGAGAAAGTCCTGATACTTTTGCGGATCAAGACCGGCCAGGACTTCTCGCTGTACAAGAAAAACACCGTCTACCGCCGGGTAGAGCGGCGCATGAGCGTTCACCAGATCGACCGGATCGCTGGCTACGTCCGCTATCTGCAGGAGAACCCCCAGGAGGTGGAACTGCTCTTCAAGGAGCTTCTGATAGGTGTGACCAGCTTTTTCCGCGACCCGGCGGCCTGGGAACAGCTGCAGAAAGAGGCTCTTTCCGCGCTTCTGGCGGATCACCCGGCCGGCGGGGCATTGCGGGCCTGGTCGGCCGGCTGCTCGACCGGGGAGGAGGCCTATACGCTGGCCATGGCCTTCAAGGAAACGCTGGAACAGATCAAGCCCGAGGGAAATTTCTCACTGCAGATCTTTGCCACCGACCTGGACCGGGACGCGATCGACAAGGCCCGCCAGGGGATCTATCGTCTCAATATCGCCGCGGACGTTTCTGCCGAGCGACTGAAACGTTTTTTTATCCATGAAGAGAACGGCTACCGGGTCGGCAAGGAGATCCGCGAGATGGTGACCTTCGCCACCCAGAACCTGATAATGGACCCTCCCTTTACCAAACTGGACATCCTGATCTGCCGTAACCTTTTGATCTATCTGACACCGGAACTGCAGAAAAAGCTTCTGCCGCTCTTTCACTACAGCCTGAACCCGGGCGGCGTCCTGTTTCTGGGGAGCGCGGAGACCGTCAGCACCTTCACCGAACTCTTCGCGCCGCTGGACATTAAAGCCAGACTATTCCGGCAGCGCGCATCGGTCCTGGCCGAACCGATAGTATTTCCAGCCTCATTCGTCCCTGCCCGGCCGGGAATTCCCGAGGAGTTAACCATCTTGAAACCTGCAATCAATCTCCAGACGCTGGCGGACCAGCTGCTGCTGCAGCGCTTTTCACCAGCGGCCGTGCTGACCAACGACAAGGGTGATATCCTCTATATCAGCGGCCGGACCGGCAAATACCTTGAGCCGGCGGCCGGCAAGGCCAACTGGAATATTTTTGCCATGACACGGGAAGGGCTCCGTTTTGATCTGGGAAGCGCCTTCCAGAAGGCGACCCGCCAAAAAGAGCCGGTCACCGCCAAGGAGCTCACGATCGGGAAAGGCAGCAGCAAACAGACCGTCGATATCACGGTTCAGGCAATCGAAGAGCCGGAGGCGCTGCGGGGGATGGTGATGATCGTCTTTAACGACGTTACAACGCCCGCGAATATAAAAGTGCCGGTCCTCTCCAGGAGCGCTTCATCCGGCAACGCCAGGGCTCTCGAACTGGAGCGGGAACTCCAGCAGTTTCGCGAAGAACTTCAGACCACCCGCGCGGAAACGCAATCCTCACAGGAAGAACTCAAATCCACCAATGAGGAGCTGCAATCCACCAACGAGGAGCTGCAGTCCACCAACGAGGAGATGTCCACCTCCAGGGAAGAGATGCAGTCCTTGAACGAAGAGCTGCAGACGGTCAACGCCGAGCAGCAGTCCAAAATGGACGAGCTGTCCAGGGTCAGCAACGACATGAGGAACCTGCTCAACAGCACCGAAATAGTCACCGTATTCCTGGACAACCAACTCCATGTGCGGCGCTTCACCAGCGGGGCCAACAAAATATTCAAGCTGCTGCCGGGCGATGTGGGGCGGCCGCTTTCCGACATCGCCAGCGACCTGCTCTATCCCGGGATGACCGAAGAAGCGCTGGAAGTGCTGCGGACACTGGCCTTTTCGGAAAAACAGATCACCGCCAGCGATGAGCGCTGGTTTTCGGTGCGCATCATGCCCTACCGCACCATGGAGGACGTCATCGACGGGGTGGTGATAACCTTTGCCAACATCACCGCGACCAAGGCGCTGGAGGCGAAACTGCGAGATGAAAATGCAGAACTAAAGAAACTTCTTCAGACTAAAAACCTGAAATAAAGGGTTATCAATGGAAATAGAAAAAGAGAAAAGCCTGATAACAGCGGTCGCCGAAATGCGCCGCCGGGCGGAAGTGCGCTTGAGCGAGAGAACGTCGGAATTTACTCCTCCCCGGACCGAGGGGTCGCGGCGCAGGCTCGACCATGAACTTGAGGTCCACCAGATCGAGCTGGAGATGCAGAATTCAGAGTTGCTTCAGGCCCAGGAGGAACTTGAATTATCGCGCAATACCTATGCCGAACTGTATGACTTTGCCCCCATCGCCTATTTCATCTTTGATTCGGGCGGAGTGATTCGGGAGGTAAACCTCACCGGCGCGCAACTGCTGGGGGTAGAGCGGGGAGCGCTGGTCAATAATCCTTTTAGCAGTTTTATTGCCGAGGCAGACGAAAGGAGGATTTTTTCCAGTCACCTCGAAACCGTTTTGCAAGGAGAGGGCAACCAGAGATGCGATCTCAGACTCACCGGAAATGACGGCACACCGATTTACGGCCAACTTAAAAGCGTCTCGCTGGACAATGTCGGAAGCAAGAACGGTCATATCCTTTGTTCAATCGCGGACGGCACGGTCGGCAAGCGGCTGGCAGACGAGCTGCAGGCGGCCCATGACAAACTGGAGATAATCGTACACGAGCGGACCCTCGAGCTGACCAGGGCCAATCTGCGGCTCACACAGGAAATAGACGAACGCAAGGGGGCGGAAAAGTCGCTCCAGAGTGCCTATGCCGAAATAAAACGTTTGAAAGACCGGCTCCAGGCCGAGAACATGTACCTGCAGCAGGAGGTCGCCCGGCAGCACAACTTCGGCGAACTCATTGGTCAAAGTGAGGCCCTCACGCAAGTATTCTCACTGGTTGAGCAGGTAGCGCCGATGAATGCAACAGTTCTTATCCATGGCGAAACCGGCACCGGCAAGGGGGTGGTGGCACGTGCCATCCATGGCAGCAGCCTTCGCAAGGACCGACCGATGATAACGGTCAACTGCACGGCACTGCCGGCCAACCTGATCGAAAGCGAGCTGTTCGGACGGGAAAAGGGCGCATTCACCGGGGCTAATGTCAGACAGATCGGGCGCTTCGAGCTGGCCGACCGCGGCACCATATTCCTGGACGAGATCGGCGAGATGCCGATGGAGCTGCAATGCAAGCTGCTGCGGGTCATTCAGGACGGCGAGTTCGAGCGACTGGGCAGTCCCCGTACCATCAAGGTCGATGTACGGATCATCGCGGCCAGTAACCGCAATCTGGAGGATGAGATCAAGAACGGCACGTTCCGGGAAGACCTGTTCTACCGGCTCAACGTTTTCCCCATCACACTGCCGCCACTCAGGCAGCGCAGGGAAGACATCCCGCTGCTGGTCAGTCATTTCATTGCCAAGTTCAACAAGAAAATCGGCAAGAAGATCGATAC
>JACMKN010000268.1 GCA_014380135.1 Deltaproteobacteria bacterium | reverse complement strand
GTTTGTTCGAGTAAACTCGATTGGTGGATTTTCCCGGTCAATGTGATAGAAACACTATACCTGTTTATCCGGACAATACTTGACGATTGTCAAAAAAATCATATTAAAGGAGCATTCAATGTCTAAGGTCTATTTCAGCGACATGCGGGCCAGCCACAAGGAGAACCTGTTCGACAAGATAGCCAAACTGCTGGCGCTGGCCGGACTCCGGCAGACCATTGCCGAAGGCGACCTGACCGCCGTCAAGATCCATTTCGGCGAGAAAGGCAACCATACCTACCTCCGTCCAGTCTTTGCCAGGAAGGTCGTGGAAGAGATCAAAAAAGTGGGAGCACTGCCCTTTCTGACCGATTCATCGACGCTCTATCCCGGCCAGCGCAAGGAGGCGGTTTCGGCCCTGACCTGCGCGATCGAGAACGGCTTCGGCTACGCCTGCGTCGGAGCGCCGCTGGTCATCAGCGACGGCCTGCGCGGAGTGACCGAAACCGTGGTCGCCATCGAAGGGGAGCTGCTCAAGAAGACCTATATCGGCACCGAGATCATCGAGGCCGATTCATTGGTGGCGATGACCCACTTCAAATGCCACGAGCTGACCGGCTTCGGCGGCGCGATCAAAAACCTGGGCATGGGCTGTGCCAGCCGCAAGGGCAAACTGGTGCAGCACTCCACCGTGGCGCCCAAGGTGGCCGAGAAATACTGTACCGGCTGCGGGATCTGTCTCAAGGCCTGTGCCCACGATGCCATCGCCATAATCGAAGCCAAGGCCGCCATCGATCCGACCCTTTGTGCTGGCTGCTCGCGCTGCATCACGGTCTGTCCGGTCAAGGCAGTCAATATCCAGTGGAACGAAGCCGCCGATCTGGTCATGCGCAAGATGGCCGAATATGCCAAGGGGGCGGTGACCGGCAAGAGCGGCAAGGCGCTCTACATCAACTTCATCACCCAGGTATCGCCGGCCTGCGACTGCTACGGCCATTCCGACGCACCGATCGTCAATGATATCGGCATCTGCGTATCCACCGATCCGGTGGCCATCGATCAGGCCTGCGCCGACCTGGTCAACGGAGCGCGCGGCAACGAAGGTTCGGCGCTGCAGAGCGGCCATGAGCCGGGCGGCGACAAGTTCCGCGGATGCTGGCCGGAGATACCCTGGGAAGTCCAGCTGGAGCATGGCGAGAAGATCGGGCTGGGGAGCAGGAAGTATGAGCTGGTCAGGGTGTGATGGTTTGTTTCAGCTTTTACAAGGCGGACTGATGTTTCCGGAAAAATATTTAATTTTGTGTGCATATTCACACGCTTTTTTTGTGCGCTCAACTTGCAGCATAACCTGAAATACCAATACATGTAATTTGATTACCAATGGAGAGAAAGATGGCAACTTCTACGGCCAGGCGCAACATCAACATATCCATCGCAAGCGATAATGCTGATTTCATCAAGCGTCATAGAATGAATCTGAGTAAGGCGGTTGATTCTCTGATTAAAGAGATGCGCCGAATAAAAACGCGCGAAGAATGGACTATCGAAAACCAGGCAGCGCTTTCCGAGCGTTGCAGGCTGCTGGAATCCGAAGCAGGCACAGCAGCTGAAAGGCTTTACGGCGTACTTCCCTCACGGGAGACCTGCTGTGTCCCGGTTGGCTCTCTACAAAAACCACTTGAAGGAACTGGCCGACAGTTACCCCTATCTGTTGGACATACAAAATGACCAACAGCAGGCCGGCACACGCATTGTCGCTTTAGTTCGCAATAGCGATAAAATCGCAGACATTTCTATCACTACGCTCAAGTTTTCATACGCCGGAGAACAGTATTCCGCCAGCCTGCTTGACCTTCTTACTGTCTCCGAACGTAAACTGAGTGTTCCCCTCGCACAGCTTGACCACCTTAAAGCCGCACTCACCAATGCTGTAGATTTCATATTTGTTGATTGATCATAGGGAGCCTCCCTATTTATTCCTGGTCAATGGGAGTAAACCGGCAACCTCTCATCAACGGCGCCTTTCGCAATCCAGTCACTTTTTAGAGATAGTATGGTGATATAATCAGTCATCACACTGAGAAAGGACAAATGATCATGCCTGCAAACACCGTCAGACTACACCGTGTTATTCGCGCACCGGCCGAAAGAGTCTATCGGGCGTTTCTCGATCCCGATGCAATGGCCAAATGGATGCCACCTAACGGATTCACCGGCAAGGTTCACCATATTGACGCCAAAGTTGGTGGCACCTATAAGATGTCGTTTACTAACTTATCGACAGGTCAAACTCACGCTTTTGGAGGAAAGTATCTTGAATTGGTTCCGAATGAACGCATTCGCAACACCGACGTGTTCGACGACCCCAACTTGCCGGGCGAGATGGTGACAACTGTCTCCATACGGGAGGTGTCGTGCGGTACAGATCTGGACATAGTGCAAGAAGGAATCCCTGAAGCCATCCCTCCGGAGGGCTGCTACCTTGGCTGGCAGGAATCGCTAACACTGCTTGCACAGCTGGTCGAGGATGAGATTCCGGGGTGATCGTGGGGAAACTTGAGGGATGTTGCTTTATTCATGCGCGACCTCGACCGGAAGATTTAAGCGGGATTTTGGTGAAAGGCGAATAAATGCCATGAACATGTGGAGATGCAGCATGACCCGGCCAGACAGGCTTGGGAGTTTCCATGCCTGATCCCCCGCCCCCCAGGACAACACCCTCCGACAGTTACCTCGCCATCTACGCGGTTGTCGGCCGTATCCCGGAGGGGAGCGTGGCAACCTACGGCCAGGTCGCCCGCCTGGCGGGGCTGCCGGGCCGGGCGCGCCTGGTGGGGTACGCCCTGAGCGCCCTTGCGGGCAGGTCAACCATCCCCTGGCAGCGGGTCGTCAATGCCCAAGGGCGCATCAGTCCCCGCTCCTGCGGTAGTGATGCGGACATGGAACAACGGCTACGTCTCAAACACGAAGGGGTAAGCTTTGATGTCAGCGGCCGTATCCCCCTCGAGCGGTTCCTGTGGCGGCCACAGTTCGAAGGATTGATCACACGTATCTGAAACTTATAACCCACCGGAGGTCATGAACCATGAGCTTCATCCTTGCCCTTGACCAGGGAACGACCAGTTCCCGCGCCCTGGTGTTCGACCATGCCGGCACGATCCGCGGTCTGGCCCAGAAGGAATTTCGCCAGTTCTTTCCCGCACCCGGCCTGGTGGAGCACGACGCTGAGGAGATCTGGGCCTCCCAGCTGGGCGTGGCGGTGGAGGCGATCGCCCGGGCCGGTTTGACCGCCGCCGATATTGCCGCCATCGGCATCACCAACCAGCGGGAAACGACGGTGGTCTGGGACCGCCGTAGCGGCAAGCCGATCCACCCTGCCATCGTCTGGCAGGACCGGCGCACCGCCGGTGAGTGCGACCTGCTCCGGTCCCGGGGGCACGAGCCGACCTTTAGCGCCAAAACCGGGCTGGTGCTGGACCCCTATTTCTCCGGCACCAAGCTGGCCTGGCTGCTGGACCATGTGCCCGGCGCCAGGACAAAAGCCGAGGCGGGGGAACTGGCCTTCGGCACGATCGACTCCTGGCTGGTCTGGAACCGGACCGGCGGCGACCGTCATCTGACCGATGCCAGCAACGC
>JACMKN010000038.1 GCA_014380135.1 Deltaproteobacteria bacterium | reverse complement strand
CTGGTGACCGATCTGCAAAATCCTGCCAGGCGGGTCGTCATAGCTCCCAACCAGCCCTGGTTCTCCGGCGGCTATGGGGTCTACATCAAGCAGGCCGAAGAATATCCCTTGCGGCGGGCCCTGCTGGAGGTCCACCGCGAACCGGGTGCCGGCATGGCTCTGGCCGGTGCGCTGCTGTTTTCGGTCGGCAATATCGTTCTGTTGGCCGTCAGGTCAAAGACACTGGAAAACAGGCTCACCTGAACAGTTCTTTCCGTCACACCCGAGAATCCTCACCGTCTGTTCCCGGTTAACCATCTCTGCCGAACCCGAAAAATGGACTTCGATGTAATTGCGTGACAACCCGTTGCATTGCAGTGTCTTAGGATTATATCCCTGAACCAGCACATGCACTTCTCTATCGATGAAACGCTCCAGAAAAGCTGCCTTCTTCCGCTCGGCAATTTCCCTCAGGATGGAGGCCCGCTCCTTGATGATCTGTGCCGCCAGATGACCAGGCATGCCGGCCGCTTTTGTGCCGGGTCGGCTGGAATAGGGAAAAACGTGCAGATCGGAGAAAGGCAGCTCCTCCAGCAGATTGACGGTATCATGGAATTCGGCCTGGCTTTCGCCCGGAAAACCGGCAATCAGATCGGCACCGATAAAGACATCCGGCAGAACGGCCGTGATCCTGGTGATCAAGTCGCGGAAAAATCCGGTACTGTAGTGCCGCCCCATCCGCCCCAATACGGAATCGCAGCCGCTCTGCAGCGGCAGGTGCAGGTGCGGGCAGATGATATCTGATGAAGCCATCAGTTCAAGAAGCTCCTGGCTGATCTCATTGGGCTCGACCGAGCCGATTCTCAGGCGCGGCACAAGCCGTTGCCCGTCAATCTGCCTGACAAGTCCGCTCAGTGACGAGGCGGGTATCAGATCCAGGCCGTAGGCACCCAGATGGATGCCGGTCAGCACAACCTCCTGGTAGCCGTTTTTGGCCAGTTCGCGTACTCCCTCCAGCACTTCTTCCGCTTTTACACTGCGACTGCGACCACGGGCATAGGGGACGATACAGTAAGCGCAAAAAGAGTTGCAGCCGTTCTGGGCCTGGAGAAAGGCGCGGGTATGTTCGGCAAAGCTGGTCAGTTTGAGCGGCTCACCCTCGCTTTTGACTGAAATATCCGAAACCTGATGGCTGACTGATTCCAGCAGGGCCACAATCTCCTGCTTCTCGCGGTTGCCCAGCACACTGTCCAGTTCCGGCATCCGTTCCAGGTCGCCGGGGGCTACCTGTGCATAGCAGCCGGTGGCCACAATCCGTGCCTGCGGGTTCGTACGGCGTGCGCGACGGATAAGACGGCGGGTCTCGGCATCGGTGCGGGCGGTTACGGTGCAGGAATTGATGATATAGATATCGGAAGGTTCGCCGAAGGGCACCACCCGGTAACCGGCCTTTTCGAGCTGTTCTATCATCGCGGCCGATTCAAACTGGTTGGTTTTGCAGCCCAGCGTGGTAATTGCAACTTTTTTCATACTGTCATCTGTTCCTTTTCAAGTTTTGCCAGGGTGTGACTGACATACAACACCACGATCAGGGCGGCTGACCAGGTTACCGCCAGAATACCCCACCATATTCCCGTCAGCCCCATTCCCATTACAACTGCCAGCAGATGAAATACCAGAACCGGCCCGGCGATCTGGCGGTACAGCCCGACCAGCAGTCCGAAACCGGGCAGTTTGATGCCCTGCATGGCGGAAATACTGACATATAACAATACATAGGCCGGGAAGACAAAGGCTTCGATGCTCAGAAAATTCGAGCCGATTGCCGCCACGGCGGCATCCGAGGTAAAGACTCCCATCAGTTCTCTGCTGAACAGCAGCGACGCCAGAGTACCAATCAGGGCAATTATGAATCCATAGCGCAGCGAAATCCGCAGGGTCAAGCGGATGCGGTCGATGCGGCCCGCTCCGTAATTCTGGGCGGTCAGTGCCAGAGTCGATATGTTGAGCCCCATGATCGGCAGTAATGCAATCTGTTCGATGCGGGTACCGATACCGTAGGCCGCCACGGCCTGCTCGCCGAAGCGGCCGACATACCAGGTAATGATAAAAATACCGATTGAAACGGTCATCATGTTCATGGCCGAAGGATAGCCCTGTTTGAAAAGTTCCCGGAACGGCTTCCGGCGCGGGAGCAGGTCATGCAACCGGAGGGATGTTATAACTCCGGTTTTTGACAGACGGCTGAAGAGATAAAAGTTTCCCAGGCATTGAATCAATACCGTCGCCAGGGCGACGCCCGCCAGGCCGAAGGACGGGAGTCCCAGACCGCCGTACATGAACCAGGGATCCAGGATCAGGTTCAGAAAAAAACCGCAGATCAGGAAGTTGCGATAGGCCAGTGTATTGCCGTGCGAGTTCAAAATAGCGTTCATCACGAAGTTGAGCAGGAAGAAGGGGCAGCCGATAAAGATGACGTTCATATAGCTCAAGGCCTGGGCAAGATATTCACCACGGGCTCCCATCAGCATGAAGACAGCTGGAGCCAGTGCCAGTCCGGCGGCTGTCAGCAACAGGGCATTTATCAGCGCAAACGATAGTGATTGCAGCACGTAGGTCCGGGCTTCCTGCGCCTGCTTTCGGCCGAGGGCATTTCCGATCAGCGCCGTGGCGCCGCTGGAGACACCGCTGCCGATCGCCAGTATGATGAAGAAAACTGGAAAACAGAGCGACATGGCGGCCAGCGAGGTGGTCGAGAGTCGACCGCCGTACCAGGTATCTACCACATTGAACATCGTGTTGAAGAAAAAGCCGGTCCCGGCCGGGATTGCCAGGCGGCGCACAAGCTCCGGAACCGGCGCGGATGTCAGATCGGAAGTCATTCAAGCAGGGTAAGGGGTCAAGCGGCAAGGGTCAAGGGAAAATCTCTGTTTACTGCGCTATGGCATTGAATTCCACCCGACTGCGGGCTGTGCCCTCCTTTTCCGGCGCCTTGTGGATATCGTCGTTCTTCTGGAACAGCCGCTCCGACGGCAGAGCCCCTTTTTCAACCAGAAAGTTCATGACCGCCGTGGCCCGTTCGCGCGCCCGTCTCTGTAACTCCGCTTCGCCGACCACGGTGCTGGCGATAATCAATTTGCGCATCTCATCATCGGGAAGTTCCTTTACCAGACCGATTGCGTTGCGCGGTTTGGGGAACTTCTCCTTTTTATAGACCGCTTTCAGGAGTTTAGAGGTCTCTTCCGGAAGAATCCCGAGCGCTTCGGCGCTTTCACCCTCCTTGAGCTGACGCTCCTTTGCCAGCAGCAGGAACTTTTCATTGCGCAGTTTCTGGTTCAGCAGTTCCCGGCGGTAGCCTTCGGCGTCCTTCTCACGTTCAACATAACCCTTGATCTCGATCTTGAGGCCCGGACGGTCGGCCAGCGCCTTAGCCAGCGCGAGCAGCTTTTGCTCTTCGGCCGCAGTCAGGCTGCCGGAACCGCTGGTAAACCGGATAAAGCTGAAATCCTGCCCACCCCCGATCATCGCTGAAAGCAGAGCAAACGGTGACGTTACCGCCTTGCTGATCAGATTTTTGACAACCTGCCCGATCATACCCCAGATACTGAATTCGGGATCGTCGGTCCGGCCGGTGACCGGCAGGTCAAGGTGGATCTCCCCCTTGCGGTCTTTCAGCAGTGCCACCGCCAGACGCACCGGCAGGCTGGTGGCCTGGGCGCTTTCCACCTTTGTGCCGAAGGTGAACTGATCGATGAAGACATTGTTTTCAGAACTGAGCTGCTTCTTGTCAATCTTGTATTTCAGGTCCAGAAACAGCTTCCCTTTTTCAATGGTATAGCCGAGAAAGGTGCCGGAGTAAGGGGTGACCGGCGACAGATCGATGTCCTTGAAGGAGAGCTTCAGGTCTATGAACAGCTCGTCCCGCAGCGGATTGATCTGTCCGGTGATCTGCAGCGGTGAATGGTTCTCCAGGTTTCCGCGCAGATCCACCTCGGCCAGCTTGGTTTCTTCCGATGACAGGCCGCTGACCCGCCCCCCCAGATTGTAAAAGGTGCTGTTAAAGGTCTGCGACAGATGGCGGTCGGTAAAAAAGATGGTGCCGTCCTGTACCGTGACGGCACCGATCGTAATCGGTGTCTTGGGCGCCGCTGCAGCGCTCCGGGCCTTGACTTGCGACTCCTGTTTTACGACAGGCGGCTGCTGTCCCGCGGCCACCTGATCTTTAACCTTTATCCCTTGACCCTGGCTTTCCATCAGATTCTGCAGGTTGAGCGTACCATCCTTTCTGACGACTATTCGTGAATAAGCGCCGTTGAGAGCAACCTCGTGTATGCCGAGACTGAATGGTTCCAGAGTGCCCTGTACCCGGTCAAACTGCAGGCTCTCCCATTTCAGCAGATCCTCTTCGGCAACGGCATCGACACTGTGAAATGAACGCACTCCGCAACTGCCTTTGAAACTGCCGGTCGGCTTGCCGTTCTTCAGAGCGATATCCACATTCAGGGCTGTATCGATCGTGCCGCCGACAACATGGACATTGAGTGCATCCGGAAAATATTCTTCAAAATCCCGGATCCGGAGGCGGCCGACAGAGATGTCACCCTGGTAGCGGAAGGGGAGCGGAGTCAACATGCCAGCGGCTTTGAGCGCTGTCTGCTTGTTGAATGTGGAAGAAAACTTCAGCCCGGCCGGCCTGAAGTCGGGACCACTCAGATTGGTCAGCGCCAGCTGGCTGTTATTCAGTGTAAAGCGAGGATTCCCGGCACGGCTTTTGTCTGTAATGGTCGCATTGAAACGCTCCAGCTGGAAACGTTTGAGGTTCCACGCCAACGGTTTTGTCTTTGGTTTTGCAGGTGAGGCAACGGCCGGAATCTCTGTTATGTTCTTTCTAATCAACGACAGCAGCGAGATGCTGCCGTCACTCTCCTTCGAAAGTGACAGCGAGCCCTTGGACATGAGCACCTCATCGATGCTGCTGCAGTTGTTTGTTTGATCGTACGACACTCCCTTAATCTCCAGCAGAGCCAGGTCAAAGCCCTCCCGGCTGCCGTAAACCGCGGAAAGTCCGTGCAGCGCCAGAGAACCATTGGCGGCTTTCAGGCCGTTTTCCCGGTTGTAGGACAGGTCAGCGGACAGGTCCAGAGTTCCTTTAAGCGGAGCGGTCAAAAACTGCGCCAGATATGGCCACCCCTTCTGCAGTCTGAGTTCGCTCAACTCCAGCGAGGCTGTCGCAGTCAGTGGCGCTGTCGAAAAGCTGCCGTCGGCGCTGAAGGTTGCTTGATTGTCCATCAGCATCGAAAGCTGGTAGTCAGCGGACTTGTCCGGCGCAGTGGAGAAATTTTTGACACTGACATCGATGTCGGAAAGCGTCGTCCCGAAACCGCCGGCGGGAAGCGCATCACTGAAATGCAGGGCGCCGTTGCCGATCACCAGCGAGGCAACCGAAATCGCGGCGGATTTTTCGTTGCTCTTGGCCGGTTTCGCGGCGGGAACTGCTTTGGGTTTGGCAGGCAGCAGACGAGCGTAGTTCCAGACACCTTTCTTGTCGCGCTCGGCAAAAATCTGCACACCTTCCAGCAGGATCGAATTAAAAGCAAACTGCCGGGCAAAGAATTCGAGACGCGAGGCATTAATCTGCAGCAGAGGGATCTTGGCCAGCGCTTTGCCACCCTTCTGGTTAATCTCAACCCGCTCCAGTCTCAGTTCACCGTTGATTATTAGTTCCGGTTTCTTGTCGGCCGATATCCTGTAATTGATCTTCGCATCGACCGTCAGTGACCCGGAAGCCAGATCGACCGGCAGTTTGACCGGCGAGTAGGCCGCATAGCCGGGCAGGTCCAGCCCTTTCAGATCCAGACGGACGGCACTTTCCATTGATTTGCTGAGCGGCTTCAGCTTGCCGCCGAAATTGAAGGGGGAGCCGTTGATGCTGGCCGACAGCCTGGGTTCGATGTAGGTTTCCACCAGGTAGGGGATGTTGCTGATGAAAGGAACCGCGATCTCAAGATTCTTGACGGTATGCTTTTTGGCGCCGTCGATTGCCCTGTCGTCAAAGTCGATTGAGCCGTTATGAATGCTGATGTTATTGATCGAGTAGCGGAAATCGCTTTTTGATTCTTTTTTCGGCTGATTTTTGAGACGTTCCACTATGTCGCTGAAGCTGTAGCTGTTTGCTTCCAGACGGGCAAAAGAGAGGGCCGGGGAGTTGACAGTGACTTCATCGATAATCAGGGCGCGTTTGTAGAGTGAGGCGCCGCCGATTGACAAGCGCAAACTGCCGATCTTGATAAAAGGAGCGCCCTTTCCGCCTTCAATGCCCAATCCGTCGGCGGTTATCGTCAAGGTAAAGGGGTTGAAGGAGACCTTTTCGATATGTGCAATTCTGCCGGTGGCATCTCCGATCCCCTTGACCGCCTGGTTGCGAACAATCCAGGGCAGCAGGGTAGCAGAAAACAGTAACAGTACCACGATCGATATGGCGCCGATCAGGGCGATCTTTTTTTTGATGGACATGGGGAACCTTTTTTACCAGACGTGCAGCAGCTTGTATGGAAGGAAAATAGCACAGATCAGTCACTATGCGAACGAAGCATTTAATCCATAAACCTGTAAATGCCGGCCTTCAAAAAAAAGAGCCGGCTCCCTGGGGAACCGGCTCTTTTAAAGCTTTGCATTAAATCAAGATTACTGGGCAGATGTTCCTGCACTGTTACCACCGGTAGTACCGGTAATACGGGGTTTGTCATCGACGCCGGGCAGGTCTTCACCCGGTTTGATTGCTTCGACCTCATTACATGTCTTTGTAATTTCGGCTTTTATGGTTTCGACAGCAGCGATAACTGCCGCTGTAGTGAAGGGCGTCGCGGTTACAGCATTTTTTACCCGATTGCCGATTTCGGCTGTAGCAACCTCACCGTTTGCCTTGCCTTTGCTTTTGATCTCGGTGGCAAGCTTTCCAATGAACGATTTGGATTCAGTATCATTACCGCCCTTTGATTTAAGGGTGGACAGAACACCGCCAACGGCTTCATTAAGTGCAATAGCGTCCTTGTTGCCAGCGGTAGCTGTCGTCAAAGCATCATCAAATTTGATTCCCAGGCTTTCGATCTCTTCCTTGACTTCCGGATTGTCGTTGATCAAGGTCGTTATTGGTGTGATGTTGTTTGCCCCGACTGGAGCTCTCAGGGCAGGTGCTTGTAGTTCGGCGCCTGTGGCCAGATCGCGGTATGTGCCGCCGGTCGATACGTAGGGACCGCCGAACAGAGGATATTTGCCGTTTGCGTCTGTGACTGCCGTAGCGCCTTTGGCGCCTGTGACGGTGGCGCCTTTGACAGGGCCCTTGACAACTTGTCCCTGCGATGTCGCTGAGTCTTCACCGCAACCACCGGCTACCAATAAAGCTGCTGATAAAGCTACTGCGCTGAGTCCTCTGATGATTCTTTTCATGACCGTCTCCTTTGGTTTAAACTTACAGCAAGGTTTTATTTGTAAATATAATTACTAGGGAAAGGCATTTATGTCAAATTAAAATACGTGATTATCAAGTTATTTAGCACCGAAAATCTGCCATGAATCCCGCATCCGGTCCAGGTGCTGTCTGATATAGGCTCCATTCAGCCTGTCCCGGTTCTGATAAGCCTGCAGCAAACCGACCGTCGGTTGTGGAGTGATGGTAAGCGGGTAGGGTGCAAAATAATTCAAATCGCCCCGTTTGCTGGCAAACTCGTTGTTTTTCAGGGTGGTCTCCTGGGAATATATCCACATATCCGAACCGCGTATCTGTAAAATACCGGGCTTCATGTCCTGTCTGGGTGTCAGGGGAAAGCTGAACATTATGCCGGCTGCTTCCCAGTGTTTGCTGTCGGTGCCAGTGGAGTTCTTGTAGTAGAACGAAACCGCCGTGTCGCCGAAAAATCTCTTCAGTTCAAAAACGAAGCCCCGGTCCTGGGCGATAAACTTGCCGGCCGTGGCCTCCAGAGACAGATCCAGCGGCGCGAAATAATAGCGATAGCTCCCCAAAAAGACTTCGTCCTGCTTGTGGGTGCGGGACTGCTCGGTCCACCCCTGTGTAAGCTTTACACGATGATTTCCATCGCCGGGTGTCCAGGTCAGCTCGTTCAGCGTGCCGTAGCTGTCGTGATACAGCATGCCGGCTCCGATGTTGGCCATCAGCGAGGGGAACAGCCTGATTCCCTGAAAAAGCATCAGCCGTTCCATGCGGCTGTCATTGCGATTATCGCGAAAGGTCTTGCCATCCTCCAGGTTGTCGCTCCACAAAAGCGGAATATCCCAGCGGGCATTGATAACGGCG
>JACMKN010000267.1 GCA_014380135.1 Deltaproteobacteria bacterium | reverse complement strand
TTTCTGCTTGGCCTGCTCGTTCTTCGAGAGCTTGTCGCATTTGGTCAGCACGATGATCGGTGGAATGTTGTACATTTCCAGCCAGCGCAGCATCTGCAGGTCGCCGTCGGAAGGTTCGCGGCGGATGTCCAGAATCAGCACTACCGCCTTGAGACTCTCGCGCAAAGCCAGGTAGTTCTCGATCATCGGCCCCCACTGCTTGCGCAATGCGGGCGGCGCCTTGGCATAACCGTATCCGGGCAGGTCCACCAGGGTCAGGATGCCGTTGATGTCGAAAAAATTGATCAGCTGGGTCCGGCCCGGCGTCGAGCTGGTACGGACCAGTCCCTTGCGGCCGGCCAGCACGTTGATCAGCGAGGACTTGCCCACATTGGAACGACCTACGAAGGCCACCTCCGGCAATCCGGGGGGGGGATAGTCCTTCGGCTTTGCAGCACTCTTTATAAAATCAGCCTGAAACACATTCATCGTAATTTCTCCTTGAAACCGGCATTATAGTGTCCTGACCCTTTTTGATTCAAGCGCTTAATTGAAACGCTTCACTTTTGACAGTTTTATGGCAGAATTAGCCAGTGGTGTTTGAATCCGTTTTATGGTATACGAAACGCGCTGTTTCTTTCTTGTCGCCTGTGTCCCTCTCACCTGTTTTTAAGCAGGTTTTCATGACAGCATTTTATCTGGACATAGCGTTGTTCGCGGCCAAACTGGGGCTGGTCTTTTTCGTAATCCTGACCTTGGCCGCCTATCTGGTTTTTGCCGAACGGAAAATTCTGGCCTGGGTCCAGGACCGCAAGGGACCCAACCGTGTCGGTCCCTTCGGCCTGCTGCAGCCGCTGGCGGACCTGATCAAACTCCTCACCAAAGAAGATTTCGTACCGGCCGCTGCCGACAAATGGCTGTTTTACCTAGCCCCGGCCATGGCCGCCATCCCCGCTATCCTGATCTTTGCAGTGATCCCCTTCGGCGCGCCGTTGACGATTGCCGGCCGCCAGCTGCCGCTGGTGGTGGCCGATCTGAATGTGGGGCTGCTGTTCTTCCTGGCGCTCTCCTCCATCGCCGTCTATGGCGTGGCCATCGGCGGCTGGGCCTCCAACTCCAAATATTCCCTGCTGGGGGGCATCCGCGGTCTGGCCCAGCTGATATCCTATGAACTCTCCATGGGACTGTCACTGGTGCCGATCGTCATGCTGGCCCGCTCCTTCAGTCTGACCGATATTGTCGAGGCCCAGGCAACAGTGCCGTTCATCGTCTACCAACCGCTGGCCTTCATCATCTTCCTGATCAGCATCACCGCAGAATGCAAGCGGATACCCTTCGACCTGCCCGAGGCGGAAGGGGAGTTGGTGGCCGGATTTCACAGCGAATATTCCGGGATGCGCTTCGGTCTGTTCTTCGTGGGCGAATACATCAATATCATCGTGCTGGGGGGGCTGGCGACCACCTTTTTCCTGGGAGGCTGGCACGGTCCGCTGCTGCCGCCGGTGGTTTGGTTCTCGCTGAAAACCCTGGCTTTTGCCTTTTTCTTCATCTGGATGCGCGGTACACTGCCCCGACTGCGCTACGACCAGCTCATGCATCTGGGGTGGAAGGTGTTGACGCCGCTGGCTTTGGTCAACATACTGGTCACCGGCTGGTGGCTTGTTTTGATCCGCTGATCCACGGACAGTGCTGTCCGATCATGTAACCCACCAAGGGAGGAGTCGAACATGGAAAGCGTGAATGCGAAGAACCGTCATGGCCACACCCCGCTGATCAATGCATCCAAAGAGGGTCTCAAGGATTTTGTCCACGATCTGCTGCATCGCGGCGCCGACATCACCGCCAGTAGCGACAAGGGCAAGACGGCCCTGCACTATGCTGCGGCCAACGGGCACACCGAGATTGTCAACATGCTGATAGCAAAGGGCGCAGAGATCGATGCCGTCGATCGTGAAGGGCACACGCCGCTGATGTTTGCCGCCATCTACGGCAGCAACAAGACGGTTCAGGCCCTGCTTGACAGCGGCGCCAACCCGTCCATCAAGACGCCGGCCGGCAGTACCGCCAGCCGTTATGCCGAGAACAACAGCCATCCGCTGGCATCGGCGCTGCTGAAAAAGGCAGAGCGCGTCAAGCACGGCAACGCTTGAAAATACATCACTGAAAGGTAACAGAACGCGGATGACGCGGATTGAGCGGGTTAACACGGATAACCGAAAGCTGTTAGATAATCCGTCAAATTCGTAATGTCTGTGAAATCCGCGTTTCATTTTATGAGTTTATTTTCTGATACCAAAGCCATACTGGGTGGATTCCGGATCACGCTCAGCCATATGCTGCGCAAACCGGTCACAATCCAGTATCCCGAGCAGAAACGGACACCCTCGCCGCGCTTCCGGGCCCGAATCGTGCTGACCCGCGACCCGGATGGCGATGAGCGCTGCGTGGCCTGCTACCTCTGCTCGGCCGCCTGCCCGGTGGACTGCATCTCGATGCAGTCGGCCGAACGGGAAGATGGCCGGCGTTATGCCGAATGGTTCCGGATCAACTTTTCGCGCTGCATCTTCTGCGGCCTGTGCGCCGAGGCCTGCCCGACCATGGCGATCCAGATGACCCCCGATTACGAGATCTGCAAGCGCGACATCATGGATCTGGTCTACGAGAAGGAAGACTTGCTGATCGATGGCTGCGGCAAGGATGACAGTTACAATTTCTACAAGCATGCCGGGATTGGCGTGACCCAACCGCGCGGGGCGGGGCTGGAGGAGTCAAAACCGGTGGATGTCAGGACGCTGATGCCATGATCGAACAGACCATCTTCTACCTGCTGGCCGCCACAGCGGTCATTGCCACTATCCTGGCTATCACCGAAAAACACCCGGTGCATGCGATCCTGTATCTGGTTACGTCGCTGTTCAGCATGGCGGTGATCTTCTATCTGCTGATGGCGCCGCTGGTGGCGGCCTTCGAGGTGATCCTCTACGCCGGCGCCATCATGGTGTTGTTCCTGTTCGTGATCATGATGCTGGACCTTGGACACCCGGAGAAGGGACTCTCGCCCGGCTGGCGCGAATGGCTGCCGGCTCTGCTGCTGTCGAGCGTCAGCATCGGCTCATTGATCGTGGCTGTTATCTCGCGTCACGCAACTGTGGCCGCATATCCCTCAGCTCTGCCGATCCGCGCGGTGGCCATGCGCTTGTTTCAGGAGCATGGTCTGGCGGTGGAACTGGTTTCGCTGCAGCTTCTGTTTGCACTGGTGGGTGCGCTGTATCTTGGTAAACAGTCCAAAGGCGGGGGGGCGAAATGATCGTCCCGCTCGAACATATCCTGATCCTGGCCGGGCTGCTGTTCTTCATCGGCATGGGGGGACTGCTGGCCTGGCGCGCCAACCTGATCATGATGTTAGTCTGCATCGAGGTCATGCTGAACGCGGTCATGCTGGTCTTCGTGGGAGGCTCGGCCCGCTGGGGCAATGCCGACGGACAGCTTTTTGCCATCTTCATCATGGCGCTGACCTCGGCCGAAGTCTCGCTGGCGCTGGCGATGGTGGTGTATCTGCACCGGCGTAAGCGTACGGTCGATACGGATGCCTTCAGCGAGATGAAGGGATGAAATGAAACTCTACCTGGCACTGATACTCCTGTTCCCGCTCTGCGGCGGTCTCTTCAACGCCCTGATCGGCAATAAACTCCCCCGCAGAGTGGGCGAAATCATCGCCTGCGGCGCCATCTGGGGTGCCTTCGCCTGCTCCGTTCTGGCCTTCCTGCAGTTCAGTGCCCCGGTTAAAATCGAATACGCCTCCTGGCTGGCTGCATTCGACTTCAAGGCCCCCATCGCCCTCTATCTCGACCAGCTTTCCCTGTCGCTGACGCTGATGATTACCTTCGTCTGCGGCCTGATCCACCTCTATTCGGTCGGCTACATGAAGGATGATCCATCCTACGCCCGCTACTTTGCCCTGCTGAACATCTTTGTCTTCGCCATGTTGACCCTGGTTCTGGCCGAGAATATGCCGCTGCTGTACCTGGGGTGGGAGGGGGTCGGTTTCTGCTCCTATGCCCTGATCGGCTTCTGGTACAGCGAGGAGCAGAACGCCACCGCCGGCCGCAAGGCCTTCATCGTGACCCGCATCGGCGACACCGCCTTCGGCATCGCCATAGTCTGGATGTTCCAGCTGTTTGGGACTGTGTCGATCACCGAACTGAACGGGATGGGTCCTCTGATGCCGGCCGGGACCATCACCGCCCTGGGAATCCTGCTACTGATCGGCGCGGCCGGCAAGTCGGCCCAACTGCCGTTGTCGGTCTGGCTGCCGGACGCCATGGCCGGTCCCACGCCGGTCTCGGCCCAGATCCACGCCGCCACGATGGTGACGG
>JACMKN010000266.1 GCA_014380135.1 Deltaproteobacteria bacterium | reverse complement strand
GATATCACTTTCGATCGTTCAACCATCAAGGCCTGAGCGGAGAATACATATCGTTTACGTACGTGTCAAGCATAAATAAAACATATTTATATAACCACAACCTGAATAACAGGACGGGATTCCTGAATCAGGCTCGCTGACCGGCAGCTGCTGCCCATATAAACCTGTTGACAAAGCGTACTTTCAGACCTAATAAATACTCTTAAGTAGTGTAGATATTTGTATAACCGGGGTATCCATGGAGAGCAGGGAAGAAGGCGAAGAGATAATTCCAATCGGCGATCTGGCCAAAAGTATCGGATTAACGACCAGAACCCTCCGGTATTGGGAGGAGGTCGGCATTATTGAATCGGAAGAGCGGGCCGACGGAGCCAACAGAGGCTATTCTCCCTATTTTGTCCGCCGCATCAAATTCATAATGAAGCTCAAGGAATTGGGGCTTACCATCAAGGAGATGCAGGAACTGTATGTCGTGTACGGCGAAGCCAAACAGACCGACCAGCTGATCCCGCAGCTGATTCAGGTTCTGGACAAGCACATCAACATGATCGATGAAAAAGTTGCGAAACTGGCCTCACTCAGAAAAGAGATTGTTGACTATCGTCAGCGCATAACTACCAAACACGCTGCCAGTCAGTAGCATGGCCAGACGGTTCGCCTGACCCGCGCCAGCGTAAACCACACAATAAAGCCGTTGCCGCCGCCCGGACCGCCATGCTATACACGCAGCACATCCGAACCACAGGGACCAACCCTGTGGTTTTTTTTCGAGAAAAAACGACATGACTGCCACTAAACGCACCCCCGCCAAATATCAACCCAAAGGACTGACGGTCCTTTACGAGGACAAGGATATCATCGTGGTGGAAAAACCCTGCGGCCTCCTGACGATCGGGACCGAGCGGGACAAGTCGAGAACGGTCCATTCCATTCTCAACGAATATGTCCGCAAAGGGGATCCCCGCTCCCGAAACCGGGTTTACATCGTCCATCGCCTGGACCGCGAGACCTCCGGTGTCCTGATCCTGGCCAAGAGCGAAACGGCCAAGATCTTTCTGCAGGAGCACTGGCAGGAGACCGACAAACGCTACCTGACGATCGTCCATGGCTCGCTTGCGCCGAAAGTTGGGACGATCAGCAGTTACCTGGCCGAGAACAGCGCCTTTACGGTCTATTCCACCCCTGACCCGGCCCGGGGAAAGCTGTCCCATACGGAATATACAGTCCTGAAGGAGATCAGGGGCTTCAGCCTGCTGGAAATTCACCTGCTGACCGGCCGCAAGCATCAGATACGGGTGCACCTGTCGGAAAAGGGGCACCCGGTCGTGGGGGATACAAAATACGGTCGGGGGAAGGATACCTACGGCACCCTGGCACTGCATGCCAGATCGATCTCATTCACACACCCGGTCAGCGGCAAACGGCTGACCTTTGAAACCGGAGTCCCTGATTTTTTCACCCGCCTGGTGGGAAAGACAGAAGCACCGGCCGACCGGGAACAGATACCGGAAACAGAAAAGGCACGGGACCCGGGCCCCGTGCCGAAACAGCACTGATATTTAACAGCGAAACGGTTTTGAAGAAAATGCGCGCCCCGGCAACGCAAGAGATCACACCGACAGAACAATATCTCCTGTTTTTCCCTGCCAACTGATACTGCCGGACTTCTGCCTGATGAGTTGACCTATCAACTGCAGACACTCCTTGAAGGCAACCGGCTTGGAAATAAAGGCATCCATGCCGGCGGCAAGACAAGCTTGCCCGTCTTCCTTGCGGGTGTAGGCCGTCATGGCGACGATGGGTGTGTGGCCGCCGCGCTTCCGTTCCTTCTCCCGGATGGCCTGGGTCGCCTCAAAGCCGGTGAACCTAGGCATCTGGACATCCATCAGTACGAGGTCATATTCTCCATTTTCCCACATTTCGACCGCCTTCTGGCCATCCTCGGCTATATCCAGATTATAGTGTGACCGCTTGAACATTATATCGAGTATGCGCCGAAGGGTGGGATCGTCTTCGGCAAGCAGGAGACGCGGAACCCTTTCTTCCTCCGTAGCGGTTATCGATTCAGGCAAAAAGGATTCCAGTGCGGCGGGGGCGGCGCACGCCAAACGGGATTCCATCAGGGGTATGGTAAAAGAGAAACTGCTCCCCACCCCCTCATTACTCTTGAAGGCAATCGTTCCCCCCATCAGTTCCACTATTTTCTTGCAGATGACAAGCCCAAGGCCCGTGCCTCCGTACCTGCGACTATGAGATGCGTCAACCTGGCTGAAAGAGTGGAAGATCAGGTCATTCTTGTCATCGGGGATACCGATACCGGTGTCCGTGACGACAAAGGTGAACTCTCGCTTTCCGGCGGAGCTATTCCCGGCTGCGGTGACCTGCACCGTAACCCTGCCCTCATCGGTGAACTTGACCGCGTTGCCGATCAGGTTGAGCAGAACCTGCCGCAGGCAAACGGGGTCTCCGACAAGCGTATCCGGCACCTCCTCCGCCACCGAGACAGTGATAGCGAGTCCCTTGCGCTGCACTTCGGGAGTAATGATATCGACCACTTCAGTTATGCACCTCCGTGGAGAGAACAGTCTCTCTACTACGACAAGCTTCTCCGCCTCGATCTTGGCCATATCCAGGATATCGTTAAGAATCCGGAGCAGGGAATGGGCCGAAGTCTGGGCTGTTTTGATAAATTCCTTCTGATCCGCTTCGGGGTTTCCCAAAAGCATAATATCGAGCATGCCGAAAACGATGGTCATCGGGGTGCGCAGTTCGTGGCTCATGTTGGCGAGGAACTGGCTCTTTGTTCTGGCGGTTGTCTCGGCGGCTTCATTGGACAAGCGAAGCGACACGGCCGTTTCCTTTGCCAGGCGAAGTTCCTCGGCTGCCCGCTTACGATCGGTGATGTCAATCAAGACAATGCGGCACTCCTCCGCCGATGCCGCGGCCACCCCCTCGATCTGCACGATCAGCTCGCTGCCCCCCTCTTTCAAAAATGCAACTTCGCAGGCCTCCTTGGTCGGGCTCCCAAAGACCTTTCCGAGGAAGACAGAGAATGCGGAACGATTATTTGCGGAGACGAATCGATCGAAGCGCCGGCCGATCAAGCGGGAGCGATCGACTCCCATGAGACCTGCGCCAGTCAGGTTCGCGGCACGGATGGTCCCGTTGCGGTCGAGGGTAAAGTAGCCCGCCGGGGCGGAATCGTAGAGGTCGGCATATTTTTCCAGAACGGCATCCAGGTCATTCCTGGCCTGGCGGAGTTCCGCATTCTGCATCTCCAGCTCGACTTGGTGCACCTGCAATTCGTGGAGGAGCCTCAGCGGTTCTGCCACTGTTCCGGGAGTGTGCGCTGTCTCTGTTATCTCTGCGAGCCGTCCTTCCGCCCGGCGGCGCAGTTCGGCACCATCAATTTTCGGGACTTTAATGTCAGTCATTATATGACCTCCGCCTTACAGGTGTTCCACTTTATCAAGGGGCACTAGATTGTTAAATTATTGTGTGATGTTCCACCAGTGCCAGTAAACTCCGATGGGCCGCAAGGTAGCGGGCGTCCTCGGCATAGGTGGCTGGATAGATTGGCGGCACCGGTTGGTGAGCGAGTTCGCTGTCCACGTTGACGAAGGTGAAGAAGCACGAGTTGGAAAGTGCCTTGGTGGTAT
>JACMKN010000265.1 GCA_014380135.1 Deltaproteobacteria bacterium | reverse complement strand
TCCTGCTGGTCACCGCCACGGCCGTCACTATGGCCAGCGATGCGCAAATTTTCGTCGAGGCGGTCACAACCACCGCCCAGGCGGCAACCTCACTATCCGATCTGCGGCTGATGCTGGACAGCGTTTCGATCCTCTGTCAGAGCCAGGTCTCGGCGGTTGAGATCCAGAACTACATGCAGAGCATCATCGTCACCGCCAGCGCCACCGGCAGCCTGACGGACGTACTGGTGGGCGCCTTTGTGGGCAAGTACCTCTTTACCAACCTATGCCACCCGCGCTCATTCCAGAACCAGGCCCGGCCGCGACTGTTCGCCAGCATCTGCAAGCCACGCCGCTTCACTGACCAGTGCCACCCCAGGGGGAACCAATGATACCCGATATCACCAAACCGGCCCACAACGAGGAAATACGCACCTTCGAGTGGCGCCGTCCGGATGGATCCGGCCAACTCAACGACGTCGCTACGCTGGCCAGCACCACCCTGGTATGCAGCGAGGCCGTCAGCGGCACGGATGTATCCGCCAACATGATCGCCCAGGTGGCGGTCTACAACCAGACCCAGACCCGCTACCAGTTGAAGGCCGGCACCAAAAACCAACTCTATAACCTGGAATTCCGCTGTGTAGATTCCAACGGCCAAAAGCTGGCCGATACCTTGACGCTGAAAATCACCTAAAGGAGCCACCATGTTTTCAGAAGTTGAACAACGGGAGATCATCGCCGCCCTGCCCGGCGCCACCAGTGCCACACTGGACAGCGGCACGATCACGGTGGACTTCCGCAGCGAATCGGAGCCGGTCATGTTCAGCGACGGTTCGGTCGAACAGGGCAAACCCTACTGCATCGCCACCGCCGCCGATGTGGCCAGTCACGACATCCAGCACGGCACGGCCATCACCATCGCGCTGACAACCTGGTACGTGGTTGGCCGGCGCCAGAAACAGGATGGCCTGTACCGCCTGACACTGAGCAATAATCAATGAACACCCAACAGCAAGGCATTGTCGATGCGCTGAAAGCTCGGATGTCTGTGATTGCGGGCCTCGTCACGGTCACCAAAAACCGCCCGCCGGAAGAGTCCTACGGACTCAACCAACTACCGGCCGTCAACGTCGCCGCCATCGGCTCGGAGGTCATCCGGGAACATGCCGCCGGCACCGATGAGCGCCTGACGGTTGTCCTGTCCGTTTTCTGCGCCGGCGGCACGGCCCAGGACACGGCCCTGGATTATCTGGCGTCCGTCCTGGCACAGATCGGCACGGATGAAACCGTGGGCGGGCTGGTGCTGGGCTGCCGCAAGGAAAAACGGGTCACCACCAGCATCAAAGCCGAATTTTTGACGGCCGAAGCGCACCAGGAAATCACGCTGGATTACAGAACCCCCCGTTGGGGAATATGAGAGGAGCAACAACATGACCGACAAGAAAGCGCCCGAGAGCTTCACCGTAACCGTCAACGACGCATCCGAAACAACCATCATAGACAACACGCCGGAATCGTCCGTCAAAACGAAACCGGCCAAAGGAGACAGCCATGCTGACCAGGCGTAGAGTAATTGCCGCAAAAATTGAAGCAGTCGAGGGCACCGCCGAGGTGATCACCGTCGCCGAAGCCGGTATCCTGGCCATCGATCCCAAGTTTGACGCCGACATCAAGATGTACGATCGCGCCAACGTCAAGCTCAACAGCCTCTCCACCCTGGTGCCGATCCCTGGCCAGCAGTCCGGAACCATCTCTTTCAAAGTCGAACTGAAAGGGGCCGCCGCCACCTACACCGCCGTGATCAAACCGGCTGTCGGCATCTATCTGAAAGCCTGCGGCTTCGCCGAAACGGTGGACCTGACCGTCAGCAACGAAAAAGTGACCTACCTGCCCGCCTCCAGCGGCATACCTTCCCTGACGATCTGGATGTACGACGACGGCGTGGTCCGCAAGCTGAAAGGTTGCCGCGGTACGGTTAGCTTCTCGGGCAAGATCGGCGAACCGGTCTTTGCCGACTTCAAGTTCACCGGCGTTTACGATGGCGCTCCGGCTCTGGCCATGGTCAACCCCACCTTCGAGGCCGCCATTCCGCCGGTTGTCCTGGGAACAACTCTCACAATCGACGCCTACGCTGCCGTTGTGGAAAGTTTCAGTGTTGACATGGGCAACGAGATCAGTCTGCGACCCTCGGTCAACGCCGTCAGTGGCTATCTGTCGGCGTTGATGACCGGCCGCAAGCCGACCGGCAAGCTGGATCCGGAGATGGTGCTACCGGCCACCTACGATTTTTACACGAAATGGACTTCCGGCTCGGCCGGTGTCCTCAGCATCGGCCCGATCGGCTCGGTCAACTACAACCGCATCACGCTGTCCGCTCCCAAGTGCGTCTACACCAAGGTCGGCAGCGGCGACAGATCCGGCAATCAGACCGCCGATCTGGACTTCGCCCTGGCCATGAACACTGGTGATGATGAATTCAAGTTGGAGTTTGTGAAGTAGAGAGTTGGCGGGGTTCCTCTCCTCCGTGGAGCCGGGGAGTCCCGCCGAGTTCTCCTGACCGCCTTTTTTATTTTTCACCAGGCCCCGGCCTGAATTTATCAGCGTCCCCATGGCGCAGAGGAGAACAACATGTCGTTAGCAGCCCTGTCCCCCAAAGCCTCAGCCGAAGCGGGTGTCGAAGTCGAGATCCTGCATCCCAAAACCAACCTGTCCCTGAACACATTCGTCACCGTTTATGGCTCCGATTCCGATGTTTGCAAGAAAGTCCAGCGCAAACAATTGAACCGCCGCATGGAACGCCAGAACCGCAGCCGCAACAACAAGGGCGGCCTGACCGCCGAAGAGCTGGAGACCGAAGCGCTGGAAGTGCTGACGGCCTGCACCAAGAGCTGGAGAACCGGCGATCGCCACGAGCTGGAGATGAATGACGGCGAATGGCTGGCCTGCACTCCGGAAAACGTGCGGCGGGTATTCGAGGAATTGCCCTGGCTGAAAGAACAAGTCGACCAGGAAATTGGAGACCGCAGTAATTTTTTGCGGGGCTGATCGATGAGCTGAAACAGTATGCCGAGCAGCTGTGCCGGGGTAAGGAAGAGCCCTGCCCCCCGGCCGGCGCCGGGCATCTGGCGGCGTGGTTTATCGATCTGAATCAATCCCGTGAGTTGACCATCATCTCCGGCATGGGTGGCGGTGGCTGCACACCGAAACCGCTGCTGTATCAGGAGATCACGGCCTGGGCCTTCATGACCCGCAACAATCCTTCCTCCTGGGAGGTCTCGGCCCTGCGCGCCATGGATGGAGCCTGGCGAGCCGAATACGACCGCAAGAGCGGCAACGGTTCCCAACCGGCCGCCGATGGAGCCCAGCACCAGGGGCTGGGTGATTACTGCAACGGCGCCCGTGTGGATGAGTGCAGAAAGCAGTTTGCTGATCAGCTGGAAAAAGTTTGCGCAACCTGCCCGAATTAACCCTGTAAGAGTGGAGATCCAGCCATGGCCTTGAAAGACATCGAATTACAGGTATCCGTAACCGGCGTGGACGCCTCCGCCCGTGAGTTGGACAAACTGGGCCTTTCCGTCGAAAAGGCCGGGAAAAAGACAACCAGCGTTACCGAACAAATGGCGGCTGGCTGGACACGCGCCCAGGGTGCCCTGATGGGCTTCGGAGTTGGCTTTTCGCTGGTGGCCGTGATTAACGAACTGCATCAAGCGGGTATGGCCATTGAACGATTAAACAACTCCTTCGCGGCCGCCACCGGTAGTGTCAAGGGCGGATCTGAGGCCATGTCGTTTGTACGGGCCGAATCACAACGGCTGGGCCTGGATCTCAAATCAGCCGCCGATGGATACATGAAATTATCGGCGGCAGCCAAAGGCACCGCGCTGGAAGGGGCTAACACTCAGGCGTTGTTCCGATCTGTGGCCGGTGCCTCGACCGCCCTGGGCCTCTCGGCCGAACAGTCCAACGGCGCTTTGCTGGCCTTGTCCCAGATGATGAGCAAGGGCACTGTGCAGGCTGAAGAGCTTAGGGGCCAACTCGGGGAGAGACTTCCAGGAAGTTTTCAGATTGCCGCCCGTGCCATGGGGGTCTCCACCAGCGAACTGGGCAAAATGCTGGAAGCCGGCAAGGTTGTTGCCGAAGATTTCCTTCCAAAATTCGCCGCCGAACTCGAAAAGACTTTCCCCCCTGGCGAGAAAGCCATGTCCGGGTTGACCGCCGAAACCAACCGCCTGAAGACGGCCTGGTTTGAACTGAATGCGACCGTTATGACCAGCGGCGGTGATAATCTTTTTGCCGGGGTAATACGTGGTTTGAAAACTGCTACTGAATGGGCTGAACGGGCCGCCCGTACTGTCATAGCCCTCGACAATTCACCCAAACTCAAACCACTATCACCATTCGATAAAAACCTTGCCGGTGGGATAACCACACCTATTGGCCCATCCGGGGGTGCCAGTTACCTTCTTGGTGACCGGGACAATATCATCGCCAAAGAAGTACAAATCACCGGCGAAGTAATCAAAGAGGTAAAAAAGCGAAAAGCCGCCAAAGCCGCCGCTAACTACACCATCGATGACCCCGGCTTCATGAACTGGAAGCGTGAACAGGAGATGCTCAAAGAGGAATCCTCCTACATCAAGGACCAGATCAAGGCCATGGCAGAGGCCGCAAAACAAGCCGTGGCGGAGGCCGCCGCCGCCGAGCAAGGCTATCTGGCCGCTGTCAACAACGTCTGGCAGCAGACCAAAGATCACTTGGCCGCGGTCAAGACTGCCAAAGAAGAAGAATCTGCGATCATGCGGGAAGCGCTCAACCTCAACACCATCGCCCGCGATGCCGAAACCTCCATGATCGAAGATCCCTACCAGCGCCAGAAGCAATCCATGCTCGATCGCTACGAGGATGAGCGCCGGCAGATCAAGGCCACCACGGACGCGCGCAAGGCCAGCAACGCGGTACAGGCCGGCGGCACCAAGGCCCTGCACAGCATCGAACAGCAGAAAATCAAAGAAACCGCCGCCATTAATAAACAATCCTTTACGTCCAGGGTTGCCGTGCTTGGCGACTATGCCGCCATCGGCAGTCAGCTGTTCGCGGGTATGGCCGATGCCCAGGATCAGTCCAGCCGGCAGGGCTTCGAATCCGCCAAAGACTACAGCATGGGCGCTGCCCTCATGAGCACCGCCGCTGCCGTCATCGGTCAGCTGACCGGGCCGGATGCCTGGACCCCGGCCGCCTGGGTGCGTGCTGGTGCGGCGGGTGTCCTGGGTGGGATGCAGGTTCTCAAAATCGCGGGGACCTCTTTCGGTGGCGGCGGCTCGGTATCGGCTTCGGTCGGTTCCTTCGGTGGCGGCGGGGGTTCAGCCGGATCCGTGGGCGGCTCGATCGGTCCGCAGATCAACAGCGTCCGGGACAGCCAGACACAGGATCAGCTGCAGCGCATTGCCGATAGTATGGAGAACGCCTCCCTGGCGATCGGCAAGGTCTCGGATGGCCTGACCAAAATAGCGGACCTCTTCCGGGAGGGTGGCCTGACGGCTCTGGCATCCGGTGCCGCGCCCAACATGGGTACGGCGGTCTCTTCGATGGAAGGCGGCCTGATGCAGGGTCTGTTCGGCGCCAAGAAGGGCTTCAAGCTGGATTGGGAAACCTTCGGCACCCAGGCCATCATCAACAACATCACCAGCGCGGTTTTCGGCAGCGACACCTGGATCAATACCGGCGCCGGTGTCTCCCTGGGCCTGAAGGGAAAAGCCCTCTCAGCATCGAACTATGCAACCCAGACACAGGACGGCGGCTGGTTCGGCAGTGACAAGAGCAAAACTTCATATACGCCCAACGAGGCCTTCACGGCATCCATGCAGGCCGCGCTCAACAGTGTTATCGCCACCATCACCAGGGGCGCCGTCGCCTCCGGAACCAGCGCCAACTTTGCCGGTGTCAATATCGACCCGCTCAACATCGCCACCGCCGGCCGCAAGTCCGAGGATATCCAGAAAGACCTGGAAGCGTGGTTCACCAATGCCTCCAATACCCTCGCCAAAACCGTTGACGGCCTGCAAGCTTTCGCCTTCTACGGCGAAAACGCCTTTGATGCGCTGGTGCGGCTGTCCACTGCCCTGCAATCCACCAACGAAGGCCTGGAACTGATCGGCGCTGGCCTGATCCGCTCCAGCCTGTACGGCGCCAACGCCGCTTTCAAACTGCAGGATCTGATGGGCGGCGCCGAAGAATTCACCAGCAAGATTGACACCTATTTCACCTCCATGTTCAGCGACGAAGAGCAGGCTGCGCAGAAAGCCGTCCAGGCCGCCCGGCAGGTCAACACCGCCTTTGCCGAAATGGGTATCGACGCCCCCAGCGATAAAGCCGGATTCCGGGGCCTGGTCAACAGCCTGGATGTGACCACCGCATCCGGAGCGCAGACTTTCGCCGCGCTGATGGATGTGTCGGAAGCCTTCGGCAGTGTCCAGGACTATGCCCAAAAGGCCAAAGAGTCGATGGATGAACTGCTAAAGAACGGTTTCGAATACTCCACCGGTCTGCTGACGGCGGCCATGGATGAATCGGCCCGGCTGCTTAAAGAAGCCTTGTCCGTGGCTCAGTCCGCCACCTCCACCCTGATGGGCATCAAGTTCGGCAACACCTCACCCCAGCAGAGTTACCGCGATCTGAAAGCCGCTTTTCAGACAGCCACGGCCGGCGGCGACTCGGCCGCCATCCTGCGCCTGTCTACTCAGTTTGAGGCGGCCTCACGGGCCTACAACGCCAGCGGGACCGCTTACCTGGCCGATAAAAGCATGATTGAAAAAGCCTTGCTGCCCTTGACCGGCATAGAGGGCACTGACCCCACACTATCCGAGCTGCAGACCCACACGACCGCCTTGCAGAACATGGATAAAAACATCGGTACTCAATCGGGTCTGATGAACACCAACAACACCCGCCTGGCTGACCTCAACCTGTTGATGGGCACCTACGTCAAGGACTCTTTGGCCGTCACAAAAGCCAATCAAGGTATCTACGATTCACGAGTGACCGGCGTGTCCGGGACACTGGCCGCGCTGAACGGGGCCGGATCGGTGACCGGCCTGGCCGGCATCATCAACCAGATGGCCACCGGCGCCACCGCCAACCCCTTCGGTTTTACCGGGACCATGACAACCCTGGCCCAGAACGTAGCCAGCGGATCGGCGCTGCCGGCAACATTGACCAGCGCCATCAACGCCCAGATCAGCACGTATTTCGCGGATTACCTGAAAGCCGGGGTGGTCGGGGCGAATACCAGCGTTGGGATACCTGCATTATTGAAAACAAGGGATGAAGAAATGTTTGCCAAAGCTGCTGCTATACGGACGGCATTGGAGATTACTCGCGAGGGCGGCAACTATACCCCATATAACGCCAATTGGGACATAGTAGGCGACAAGGCACTAAAAACGCTTAACAGCGCGGATTTTATGGCTTGGGTTTCTATCCAAAACGGGTCAAAAAAATACTCCGATTACACAACCCTGCCGGCCTTCGCTTCCGGATCCCCTTACATCCCTTACGATATGACCGCCAACATTCACCAAGGCGAAATTGTCATGGACCGGGCCTCTTCTGACGTATTGCGGAAGTACGGCATCCCTACCAGCGGCAGCGCCGACAATAAGGAACTGATCGCAGAAATCAAGGAACTCCGGAAAGAAGTCATCGAACTGAAATCACATGCCAAGGCGGCGGTAGTAGTTCAACAGGCCGGTTTTAAAGGCGTGATCGATGTCAACGAGCGGCAGGACAAGCGCTTGCAGGGTGTCGAATCCGCCGCCCGACTGGAGAGGGCAGCATGAAAGATGATCAGCTGATATATCTGGTGGAGTTGACCGGCTTTAACTCGATCACCACCTACGCCGATATCCTGAATGTCATCAAGATGGCAGTCGGCACCCTGCCTCAAGATCTGGCCTATGATATCGATGGTGACGGGCGGGTAACAAAGCGGGACGTGCACGCCTTTATTACGGGTCAAGCCGCCATTCCGGTGCATCCGGACACGCTGTATTTCAGTTTCAGCGCCAGCGGTTATATGTCCCGGCCAACCGACACGCCGCCCAACCAGTTCTATTCTCCAAGGATCAGCGATCCCGGCATCTATCAACAAGCCATGTTCTCCCAGGGTACCACCGGAGGCAAATCAACTGCGGCCAAGGGTAACATCGTCCTGTCCAATGTTGACGGTCAACTAGACAACCTGATTGAATATGGTTTTGGCAATCAACCCTGTATTGTCAAATCCGGTTACGCCTCCCAGTCCCTGTCAGAATTTGCCACCCTCATCACCGGCACCATCGAACAGGTCGAATTCAGCTGGAGCCAGATCACGCTGCGGCTGAAAGACAATGCCGTGCTGATGGACACACCCGTGCAGACCATCAAATACAGCGGCGGCAACGTCCTGCCGGATGGTATCGACGGCACCATAGAACTGAAGGATAAATTGCAACCCCGCGCGTTTGGCCGTCCATGGAACATCACGCCAGATCTGGTCAACGGTTCCAAACTGATTTACCGGGCCTCCGATGGTGCCGTCTTTGACATACCGGCCGTGCATGACGGCGGCAACGTAGGACAGATACTGCAGGGGGCCGATTATGCCACACCCGCCCTGCTGGAGGCCGCCGCAGTGCTGCCGCTTGATCCAACCTTACCGCCCACCGGTTATGTGACCTGCAAGGCAGCCGGACTGATGATGCTGAACCAGGCGCCCTCCTTTCAGCTGACCTGCGAAGTCATCCAGGGCGCAAATGTTGCCGCAAGGACTGCCGGTCAGATCATCAAACAGCTGGCCGGAGAGAAATGCGGCCCTGAAAATGTAGTGGCTCAGTCGATCATCGACCTGGACAAAACCGCGCCCTATGAGCTGGCCCTCTACAGTCACAGCGGCGCCAATACATCTGCGGAGCTCGACAAACTGTGTAACTCGGTCGGGGCCTGGTGGGGCTTTGACAATGACGGCAAATTCTGGGCCAAACAGCTAACCGCCCCGGATGCCACACAGGCCATCACAACTTTGACGAAGGACGAAATCCAGTCGATAGAGCGCGTCGCCACCGCTGATGGTGACCGGGGAGTGCCGGTCTACAAGGTGGCGGTGGAATACGGCAAAAATTACACCGTACAGACTTCCGGCCTGGCTGGATCGGTGAGCGACAGCCTGACGTTTGGCAGCACAACAGCCCCGCCCGATACACCTCGCCAGCTGGAACTGAAAACTGAATACAAGCGCGTCACAGCTATCGATGAATCCGTTCTGACGCTGTATCCCAACGCCGCAGAAATTACCATCCAGACGTTGCTTACAAATGAGGCTGATGCACAGGCCGTGGCGGATCAGCAGTTGGCTTTGCGGAAGGTCCGGCGGGACCGGTTGAAGGTGACGCTGAAATCGCAACGAGTTGTTTATCCTGCCGGTGGTTTTTGGGATAATGAGGCGGTTGCGGAGTTGCCCTATGCCGTCAGTGAATATGGCGTTGCCAATTATGGAAGCACAATTTATCTGTTGGGCGGCAAAATTGGTTCTATCGCTACGGCAACATCGTTGTCACTGGACACCAGCGCTGTAAAAAATAGCTGGATACAGACGCTGCCTAACCTACCGGTTGCCGTCAGAATGCCGTCTTCCTGCGTAGTTGGTTCTTTTTTATATGCGTTTGGCGGAAAAGACTCCGCAGGCGCTTTTATTGATGACTATGCCTATAAAATAAATTTAAATGATATTGCGGCAGGGTGGTCAGTCGTTTCGTTTACGCCGACTAGTTATGTCTCTCTTACAGCTGGTCTGCGGCCACGCGGAATATATATTTACACAATAATAGGTGTGAACTCGGCATACAGGTTTGATACTATTACTGAACTTTGGGAGGGGATAGGTACCATTCCGAGTCTTCTAAATGGCGTGACATGCCTGGTAGAAAATTACTGGTATGTGTTTGACACAATCGGTAGAGATTTCAAGCGGATTAATTTGGATAATATCGCGGGTGGATGGGCAGAATTGGGAACCACGCCACTAGATAATATTCCCTTCTGCGTTACATACACCAATAATCATATATATCTTATCACCTACCCCAACAAACAAGCATATCGCTTTAACCCTTTCGATACTTCTGTTTATTATGAAAAAATCGCCAATGCACCAATAGGCACAAACCCTATGCAGGCCGTTAAATCCGGTGGATCACTATTCCTGACTGGTTCGGGTACATCCACGATAGACGGCACATATCGTTTACGCACCAACGATAACCCTGACGACATTGCCCAACTCAACAGCCTCGGCCGTACAATCCTGCTGAAATATCCGCGCTACGGATACGACACCGGCCGCCCGATGAAAATTATCGGCTGTGACTCAAATTACCGCGACGGCAAACTAATACTGGAACTCTGGGGCTGACATGCCAAACGCAATCATTTCATATCCTGACCGCACGCTGACCGCCACACTCTCGGGCGGATCGTGGCAGACAACGGCACAGCTGAACAACCTGAAAGACCCGCTGCTTTCGCATGTCGCGCGTTCGGTCAATGCCCTGGCGGCCTCGACGATCGTCCTGGCTGACCTGGGAGCCACTTACAATATCCGTGTGCTTTGTTTACCGGCCCACAATCTCGGCAAAGACGCCACCATCCGGGTACGGGGATACTCAGACGCCGGTTATACGGCCATGGTTGCAGGAGCCGACACAGGCACTGTGACGGTATGGCCCGACGGATTCACCGCGCAGGACGTGGCCGCCTATCCCAAAAACTGGACGTACTGTTTTCCCAGTTTCAAGGCTGCCCGGTATTGGAAGTGGGAGCCGGTGGATACAACCAATACCGCCGGGTACATCGAAGCGGGCCGCGCGTGGCACGGGGAAGCAACATTAGAGCCCGTAACCGGTATCCAGTACGGCGACTCCCTCGGTTACGAGTCAAGAGATGTTGTGGAAGAATCCCTGGGCGGCGTGCTCTGGGGCGAGAAACGCAGCGCCCGTCGGGTATCGTCTGTTTCGTTCCCGAACATCACACCAACGGAACGGAACAAGGCCCTGATCATGCAAAAGACCCTCGGCAAAACCGGGGAAGTGTTGTTCGTTGCGAACAGCCTGGACACGGCGCAGGATATGCTGCTGCAAGCATTCCCGGCCACCATCCGGCAGGCATCACCGCTGACCAACCCCTATTACAATAATTATGAAATGCCGCTGGAATTACAGGAGATCATATGAAGAGATTGATTATCACAGCGCTGTTGATGTTGGTTGCCGCCGCCTGTTTCGCCGCGGCGCCCTGGTATACGGTGCCGAATGCCAAGCGGCTCTACGATGATTCGCGGATCATGGTCTACACCAACGCCTCCGGCACCCGCAACCTGACCGGCCTGCAGCTGAAACAGGATCTGAACGCCTTCATCCGGTTATCCAGCTCCAAGCGCGTGGCCGACGCTACTCAGATTTTCAACCTGATGACCACCGGCACCAGCAACAAACTGGTCAAGCGGGCAGCGCCTGGCGCCACAACCTACACGCGCCTGATGGAGATCAAGGACAACACCGGCAAAATAGTCTATTGGATCAACAACAGCGGCCAGATGGTTTTCGGCACGCCTGTGGCCCTGGCGGTCAGTACGGTCTACCCAACAAATGGTGCTACAAATGTCAGCAACGGGACCTGGTTCAATTACAGTTCCACCGGCCTAGGTTGGCAACGGATCAACACCACCACCCCGGCCGTCACATACAACAAACAGACGGGTGTAACGATCAGCGAACAGTATATAGTCGGCAGCGCCATTACACCCGCTGGCAGCGAAGCTGTCTGGTCATTCAACAACTTTTCCGGGGCGGCTGGTACAACCTACACAATGAAGGTCAGTCGGGCCGCCATCGTCCAGACCGATGGCGAGACCGCCAACAGCTGCGGCACGGCCATGACAGACATAGCGGGATTATGCACCAGTACATTTACGATGAAATAAAGAACCGCCTGTAACACGTCCGCCCCACTGGCGAGTATTCGGTTTTATGTGGTTGGTTGGATCGTTTCAGTTAACGCTGCATGCGGGGACATGCGGGGAAAGGAGTACGACAGGTCTGCTTGGAATGTATCTAATTGTTGCTATTTTAACGCCAAAGCGGGTTTACAGAAAAGTCTGTAAACCCGCTTCAATTGGTCGGTGCGACAAGATTTGAACTTGCGACCACTAGACCCCCAGTCTAGTGCGCTACCAGGCTGCGCTACGCACCGAAAAACAATCTTCTATACCTACAACATATCTCGTATTTTCTGAAGTTCTTGTCGAAGCTCAATCAAAAAACTCGACATAACTCCAACCTTGCAATCTGAAGAAAAGTCGCCAGGGTTTATCAGTTTTCCTTTTGATGAAATTTTCTTTTTAACGCCTTCTATAGTAAACTTTTCATCATATAGAAGGTGACGAACCTGAAGTATAAGGTCAACTTCTCTTTTCGAGTACAGGCGTTGGCCAGCCGTACTTTTTTCCGGTTTCAGGAAGCTGAACTCTGATTCCCAAAAACGTAAGACCGACGTTCTTACTTGAGCAACTTCAGCAACCTCGCCGATCTTATAGTACAATTTGTCGGGTAAGGTTGTAGCCATAATTGTATCAGCCTGTGTTTAAGCCTTTTCTTCTTCTGAATTGATTGCGCTTTTGAGCACCTGACTCGGCTTGAATGTCAGGATACGGCGGGCATTAATAGTTATCGTTTCACCTGTTTGAGGATTGCGCCCTCTACGATCCGCTTTTTGCTTGACAACAAAGTTACCAAAACCGGCAATTTTAATCTTTTCACCAGATTCGAGAGTAGTTTTAAGAATACTGAAAACAGTTTCCACCATTTCGGCAGATTCTTTCTTGGAGAAACCAATTTTCTGGTGAATTCTTTCAACAATATCGGCTTTAGTCATGACAACCCCAAACAGTACATAGTTAATACTCTGAAACAAAAGGAAAAAATTTATAGCACAGGGGCAATCATTTCGCAACAGGTTTTTATCGTAATGAAACGCCTAATTTGCTTAGCAGGCTATCAATAACCTTCTTGTGAAGCGAACCGATCTCTTCGTCTGTCAACGTGCGGTCATAAGAACGGTAGCGGATGCGAATAGCGATACTTTTATATCCGTCCGGAATACCTTTGCCACGATAAACATCAAATATCCGTACATGCTCAATTTCTTTGGCCTTGACACCTCTGGCACACGCTACAATGTCCTCCGCTTGCAGGTCGTCAGGAACCAGCATGGCAATATCGCGGGTACTGTCAGGAAAGCGTGATGGGGCGCTAACAGAACATTTCGGCCTAGACAACTTAACAATTTTTTCAAAATCAAGTTCAAAGCAGAAAACAGGCCTTTCGATTCCAAAGTTTTCCTGTACAGTGGGATGTACTTCCCCCACAGAACCGATCTGGTCGCGACCAGCCATGATACGGCAGGATTTACCGGGGTGATAGTACGTCTCCGTACCGCCGGATCCCCACGAAACGCCTCCAACAGCCAGTATTTCCAGAAGAGCTTCTACAATGCCCTTGGCATCGTAAAAATCAATCAGCTCATTGGGACGACTCCAGACATCCCCATCACGGGACCCGGTCAAGGCGCCGACAATAAAGAGCGGTTCCAGTGGCATGTTCTCACCCGGAACCGGCAGATAAACCCTCCGCATTTCAAACAATTTCAGATCGAGTGATCGAAAATTGATGTTTCTGGCAACCGTCTCCAACAGACCCGGCAGCAGACTGGTGCGCATGACCGATTGTTCATCAATCAGTGGATTACACAGTTTTAGGGCTATACGGCGTGGATCGTTTTCGCTCAACATCAACCTGCCCGCCGCACCCGGGTCGGTAAAGCTGAAATTAATTATTTCATTCATGCCATGGTCGACAAGGATGTCTCTGACCCTCTTTTCAAGTTGTTGATGCCTTGAAGGACGATCTGATGATATTTTGGCAATCGGCATCGTGACAGGTATTTTGTCAAAACCGTTCAATCTGGCAATTTCTTCCACCAGGTCGATTTCACGCTCAATATCAATTCGATAACTTGGCGGAACAACAGACAAGGCACCTCCTTGACCCTCGGAAACCTGGCACTCAAGGCGGCTAAGGATGTCAACTATCTCTGCGCGGGGCAGATCAATACCTATCAGACTGTTAGCCCTTTCCGGACGAAACGGAATTGCTGACGGCTCACTCCTGTCGGGACACACATCCAGAATGCCCTGGGCTGAGATACCGCCCGCCAATTCGACAATCAAGTCGGCTGCCCGGTCCAAAGCCCGTGTAACACCACCGATGTCGATTCCACGCTCAAAACGATGGGAAGACTCGGTGTGCAGACCAAGACGTTTACTGGTTTTGCGAACAGCTGCCGGTCTGAACCAGGCGCTCTCCAGCAGTATCGAAGTGGTTGAATCTTCAATCTCCGAATTCAGCCCTCCCATTATTCCGGCCAATGCGACCGGACGCTCCGCGTCACATATAACCAGGTCCGCAGAGGTGAGTACCCGCTGCTGACTGTCCAGCGTAGTAAAGGGCTCACCCTCCCCCGCCCTGCGCACGATAATTCGATTTCCTGCCAGACGGTCGCAATCAAAGGCGTGCAGCGGCTGCCCAAGCTCCATCATCACAAAATTGGTAACATCCACGACGTTGTTGATTGAACGGATGCCGATATCTTTCAGCCGTTTGACAAGCCATTCGGGTGAGTGAGCAATTCTACAGCCGGAAATATATCTGGCGGAGTAACGCGGGCAAAGATCGGGATCTTCAACCGCAACAGCTATGTGCAATTCTACCTTGTCGGCAGACTCGGACACAACAGACGCCGGGTATTTAACCTGCAGACCAAGTTTGGCAGCAATCTCACGTGCTATACCGACGACACTGAGGCAGTCCGCCCGGTTGGGGGTCAAACCGATTTCATAGAGGGTGTCTTTAAGGCCCAGGGCCGAGAAAAGAGGGGTTCCAAGTGCATGTACGTTTTCGGGAAGGACCATGATCCCGGTGCTCTCATCAGCCAGTCCCAGCTCTTTTTCAGAGCAGAGCATTCCGAAGGATTCTTCACCACGTATCTTCGATTTTTTGATCTTGAAGTCACCGGGAAGCGTAGCGCCAATCTGGGCAAGAACGACAGTATCACCCTGCTTGAAGTTTTGAGCACCGCAGACAACATCCAGAACTTCCCTGCCGTTGTTGACACGACAAAGGGAAAGCTTGTCCGCATTGGGATGCTGACGTTTTTCTTCCACAAGCGCAACAACGACATCGTCAAGACCATCGCCCAGTTTCTCCATCGCTTCGACTTCCAGTCCGAGCATGGTCAACAGATCAGCCAGCTGATCGGGTGACAGATCAAAATCAACAAATTCCTTAAGCCAATTGTATGTAACGTTCATATCAGGACACCATGAATGTAGTGAAATTAGAACTGACGCAGAAAACGCACGTCATTCTCGAAGAGTAGACGCATATCTGTAATGCCATACTTTAACATGGCAATACGTTCGATCCCCATTCCGAATGCAAATCCGGAAATATTTTCGGCATCATAATTAACGTGCCGGTAAACCTCGGGATCCACCATTCCGGCCCCCAGAATTTCTAGCCATCCGCTGTTTTTACAGACCCGGCAACCCTTGCCACCACAGATAACGCAGGAAATGTCGACTTCGGCCGACGGCTCGGTAAAGGGGAAAAAGCTGGGACGCAGGCGCACACCTGTTTTCTGACCGAAAAGCTGGTTTGTGAAGGTCGTCAAAACCCCCTTGAGGTCACCAAAAGTGATGCCGGAATCAACCATCAGCCCCTCGATCTGGTGAAACATGGGTGAGTGAGTGGCATCGGAATCGCAGCGATACACGGTTCCCGGCGCAATAATGCGCAAGGGCGGCTTCTGTTTGAGCATGGTACGAATCTGGACCGGTGAGGTATGGGTGCGCAGTAGCAGATCGTTTTCCACGAAGAACGTATCCTGCATGTCGCGAGCCGGATGTTCCGGTGGAAAATTAAGCGCTTCAAAATTATACCAATCGTGTTCGATCTCCGGTCCTTCGGCGACGACGAACCCAAGACCGGCAAAGATGTCGCAGACTTCCTCAATAATCAGGGAAACCGGGTGTTTGGTGCCGGTGGTGGTCCGACGGCCGGGCAGAGAGACATCTATCCGTTCCGATTGGAGACGCACCGACTTGGCACGTTCACGGGCAGCATCAGAGGCAGATTCCAGTGCGGATTCAATCTCATCGCGGACACTGTTTACCAACTGGCCGACAGACGGACGTTCCTCGGCTGAAAGCGCACCCAGTCCCTTCATGAGGGCTGTCAATTCACCTTTCCGACCAAGCAGCCTGACACGGATATCCTGAAGCTGCTCTACCTCGCCGGCTGTGTTTATGGAGGCTAGGGCCTCTCTTTTTAATTGTTCAAGCTGTTCCCGCATAGTTTGATTACCTTTGCGACAGAGTTTAATGGTGACGGCAGCAACCTACAAAAAAGGGAATGGGATTTAATCCCATTCCCTTTTTTCCGGTTCGACAAGAAATATCCTAGATGCTTGCCTTGGCGACATCAGCAATCTGTGCAAATCCATTTGGATCCGTCACAGCGATGTCGGCCAGAACCTTGCGATCGATCTGAACATCGGCTTTTTTGAGTCCAAAGATGAACTTGCTGTATGAAAGACCGTTGAGACGGGAAGCCGCATTAATACGAACAATCCAGAGACTGCGGAAATCACGTTTTTTGACGCGACGGTCACGGAAGGCATAATTCAGGGCCCTGTCAACAGCTTCCGTGGCACTCCGGAACAACTTGCTCCTTGCGCCGCGATAACCTTTGGCCAGTTTTAATACCTTGTTACGTCTGCGTCTCGCTTTAAATCCTCTTTTTACGCGTGGCATACTTAACTACTCCTTCATCGGTAAATTGACCAGATCCACAAGGGGAGACAATTTCCTCATGGTTCATGGTATATGTACCCCTCACCTTTGGTGAAGGGAAAGCGTTACTATTTGTAAGGAATCAGGCGTGCAATATTTTTCTGGTCAACAGCGGCTACCATGCCGCCACCGCGCAGATTGCGCTTTTGCTTGGTTGATTTGTGAGTAAGAATATGACTCGTATAAGCGCTGCCGCGCTTGATCCGGCCGGTGGCGGATTTTCTGAAGCGCTTGGCGGCGCCGCGGTTTGTTTTAATCTTTGGCATAATTAACTCCTTCTTTGTTATGTACGAAATTATTGATTAATAAATCAGTTATTTTTTAACTTTCGGAGCAACAATCATATACATGTTGCGCCCCTCGACACGCGGCTGATTCTCTATGACCGCCACATCCTGCAACTCTTTTGCAACGCGCTCTATAACCGCCCGCCCAACATCCATGTGAGTAATTTCACGGCCTCGGAACACCAGGGTTATCTTCGCTTTATTGCCCTCTTCCAGAAAACGCTTGACATTCTTGATCTTGAAATCAAGGTCATGATCATCGGTCTTAGGACGAAGCTTGACTTCCTTGAGCAGCACATGAACCTGTTTCTTTTTGGCTTCCTGCAATTTTTTGCTCTGCTGGTACTTGAACTTGCCGTAATCCATAATCCGGCAGACCGGTGGAACAGCCGTGGGTGAAACCTCCACCAGATCCAGCTGCAGCTGCTCGGCCAGTTCAAGAGCCTTGGAAACCGGAATAATGCCCAACGCCTCTCCATCAGCGCCAATGACGCGTACTTCCGAGACCCGGATAGCCTGGTTGATATTTACGGTCGGTTTTGCTATGGCGACACCTCCTGATAACAGCATTAATTGCTGTCACCTGCTGATACAATTTATTTAAACTGCTTGCATTCCTGGATTACAAAATCAACAAATTCTTCAGGCTTCATCGGATTCAGATTCTTTCCATCACGATAACGCGCTGTCACGGTACCCTGTTCGACTTCCTTGTCGCCTATGACCAGCATATAGGGAGTCTTTTGAAGTTGCGCTTCACGGATCTTGAAACTCAGTTTTTCGTTGCGAAGATCGCTCTGCACCCGGATACCCGCATCACGCAAGCGTCTATAGACATCTTTGGCAAAAGGAACCTGATTCTCAGTAACTGTAACAATAACCGCCTGTACCGGGGATATCCAGAGCGGGAAACTGCCGGCAAAGTGCTCGATAAGAACACCGATGAAGCGCTCTATGGAACCAAGAATTACACGATGCACCATGACCGGCCGTTTGCGCTCGCCATCAGAAGCTACATAGGTCAGATCAAAGCGCTCGGGCAGGGTAAAATCGCACTGGATAGTAGCACACTGCCAGCGTCTGTCAAGACAATCGCGCAGTTTGATGTCGATCTTCGGCCCGTAGAATGCGCCATCACCTTCGTTTATCTCATAGGGGCGTCCAGAATCCTTCAACGCTCCCAGCAGAGCCTGGGTGGCCTGTTCCCAGTCGGCATCGGAGCCGATGGATTTGTCCGGACGTGTCGAAAGCTCCATCTCGTACTCGAAACCAAAGATATTCATGACATCGCTGACAAAGGAAAGCACTCCCTTGATCTCGGTATCAAGCTGCTCGGGAGTGCAGAGGATATGGGCATCGTCCTGGGTAAAACAGCGAACTCTCATCAGACCGTGCAATACGCCGGCCCGCTCATGACGATGCACTGTGCCCAGTTCAAAATAACGCAATGGCAGATCACGATAACTGCGAAGCTGTGACTTGTAGATCATCATGTGCGAAAGGCAATTCATCGGCTTGATGCCGTAGCTCTGCTCATCCACCTCGGTGAAATACATATTCTCGCGATAATTTTCGTAATGACCGGAACGCTGCCAGAGTTCGCTCTTCAGAATCTGCGGCCCGACAACGATATCGTAATCGCGTTTAAGGTGTTCCTTACGCTCGAAATCCTCAAGAACCGTGCGCAACATGGCGCCCTTGGGATGCCAGATCGGAAAACCAGCCCCGACTTCATCGGAGAATGAAAACAGATCCAGCTCACGACCCAGCTTGCGGTGATCACGGCGTTTGGCCTCTTCCAGGCGGTGCAGATACGCTTCCAGTTCCTTTTTATCGATAAAAGCCGTACCGTAGATGCGCTGCAGCATGCGGTTTTTTTCATCGCCCCGCCAGTAAGCGCCGGCTATGGAAAGCAGCTTGAAGGCTTTGATGCGTGCTGTGGATGGCAGATGGGGACCACGGCAGAGATCGGCAAAGCCCCCCTGGCTGTAGACTGAAACCCGCTCCACACCCAGATCGTTGATCAACTCGGTCTTATATGGCTCACCCAGCGCTTCAAACATGCTGATGGCTTCTGCGCTGGATAACTCACGGCGCTCGATCTTCTGGTCAGCTGCTGCCAGCTGAAGCATTTTGGCTTCGATCCGCTCCAGGTCTTCAGGAGTGAAGGGTTTCTCCATATCGAAATCATAATAAAAACCGGTCTCAATAGCAGGACCAATCGTTACTTTAGCCTGTGGAAACAGTTCCTTGACCGCCTGAGCCATCAGATGCGAGGTCGAGTGGCGCACTATTTCAAGAGCTTCTGGACTCTTTTCGGTGATTATTTCAACCCGGGCGCCGTCAGGCAACTGCGACGAAACGTCCACCAGCTGTCCGTTGATCTTACCGGCCAGGGCGGCCTTGGCCAAACCGGCGCCAATCGAAGCAGCCAAGTCAAATACGGTGGCGCCGGCCTGCAGCTCTCTATTCGAATTATCCGGCAGTGTGATCGTAATGGTAGACATTGAATATTCCTTTTTTTAAAAGAAACAGAAAAGGCATCGAAACATCGATGCCCGCATCCTGCCCGTCTAGCACTGCTTAATGGTAGGCGCGGGCGGTGTCGAACCGCCGACCTCTACCGTGTCAGGGTAGCGCTCTCCCGCTGAGCTACGCGCCTAAATCAAAAAGCTGGAGAGTAATAACAAGTTGACGGTTGTATGTCAAGCTGATTTTATTACTTTTTCCAATCTGGCCACGTTCTCCACATGCACGGTCTGGGGAAACATGTCAACCGGCTGGATTTCGCGGCAGGCATATCCCAGATTCTTCAGTACAACCAGATCACGCGCCAGACTGGCCGGAGAACATGACACATAGAGAATCGCCTGGGGAGCAAGCGCCGCGATACGTTCCAGAACCCGCTGGTCACACCCCTTGCGTGGAGGATTAAGCACAGCCAGGTCAACCCGTTGTCCTTCCTCGGACAGTTCTTCCAGAAGTTCGGCTGCATCACCCGCCTCGAAGCGGCAGTTACGGATGTTGTTCAGTTTGGCATTCAGACCGGCATCGGCCACCGCCTCCTCGACAACCTCGACACCAATCACCGATCCGGCCTGCCGGGCAAGAAACATCCCGATCCCGCCGATTCCGCAATACATGTCCAGGACAGTTTCGGAACCGGTAAGGGCCGCCCAGTCACGGACCTGAGAGTAAATCAGATCAGCGCCGCTGTTATTCACCTGAAAAAAGGAGCGCGGCGAAATTCGGAAGGATAACTCCCCGATCTTCTCGGTCAGATGATGCTGGGGAGTCAGGAAAAAATCCTTTTGCCCCATGATGACATTGCCTTCGGAACTGTTCACGTTCTGGACCATCACTTGTATTTCCGGAACCTGTTCCTGAACAAAGCGGCTTAAGTGATGAATTTCATTGTAGGAACGCTTGGCGGTCACAAACACCACCATCGCTTTTTTTTCGCTGACCGACACCCGCACGACCAGATAACGCAGCAGACCCATCTTGCTCTGGGGATTATAAACCGGCACCTTGCACTTCGTGATGCCCTTCCTGACGGCGTCCACAACCTTGTTGATCAGCGGATGATGCAGCGGACACTGTTCCAGATCATAAACATCATGGCTGGCACGGCGATAAATGCCGATAAACGGATCGGAGAACTTGCCGGCCACGGTCAGCTTTACAGTGCTGCGATAATGGATCAGATTCAGCGGAGAAAGCAGCGGGTGAACAGTCGTACCGGCCAGTTCCGGGTACTTGGCCAGCTCAGAAAGGACCATGCCCCGTTTCCAGACTTTCTGTTCGCTGTACTTCATGGCTACCAAAGGACAACCACAACACTCGGCACTTTCGCTGCAGGGTGGATGCTTGCTGCGCAGCGCTGACGCCTGCAGCAGTTTTTTTACATGGCAAAAGGCACTACCTCCAGAAACATGATCGATTTCGACCAGTGCAACGTCACCCGGAATAGCACCGGCCACCTTCAACGTCATCCCCTCTTCGCTGCGGGCAGTGCCGTAACCATCTTCATCCAGAGCCGCTATTTTCAACTCGAGCAGTGATTTACGCTCCAGGCGGGTGAAAGGTCGTTCTTTAGGAGTTGCACCATCAGGCTTGACTCCACCGGGTCTGGTTTTTTTTAAATTTTTAAATTCAGGTTTCACATAATTTTTCAATGCTTTGATTTCCTCTGTTTTCCCTTGCAGCTCTTTTATCCAATCTGTGCCAGATACTTCCGGAACTGCCGGAAGGCCTGGCCGCGGTGACTGATACGGTTCTTCTGCTCTATCTCCAGCTCGGCCATACTGCAGTCAAAACCTTCAACCAGAAAAAGGGGATCATAGCCAAAACCGCCGCTTCCTCTTGGTTTTTCCAGAATCTGCCCCGCCACCCTGCCGGCAAACGTTTGCTCCAATCCCAGCGGAGTAACAAAAGCCAAGACACAGACAAACGCTGCTTGCCTGGCGTCGACGGAAAAACCCTGCAATTCCTGCAGCAAGCGATCGTTATTGGCGTTATCTCCGGCGCCTTCACCGGCAAAACGGGCGGAAAAAACACCGGGACGACCATCCAGGGCAGCCACTGTCAAGCCTGAATCGTCCGCCAAGGCTGGCAGGCCGGTAAAAGCGGAAGCTTCGCGAGCTTTTTTGAGGGCATTTTCCTCGAATGTGGCGCCATCCTCAACGGTATCCGGAAAATCGGCCAAATCCGCCGCACAAATGATATTATCCACTAAACTTCCCAGCAGCGCCTGCAACTCTATTATTTTACCGCGATTACGGGTGGCTACCACCAACTCCTTCATCTGGCCAGAACCTCCTGCTGGATTGCAAACAAGCGCCTGATTCCAGCCATGGCAAGCTCACGCATCTCATCCATCTGGGCAATCGTAAACGGCTCGGTTTCGGCGGTTCCCTGAACCTCTACAAAACGGTCGCTGGAAGTCATGACAAAATTCATATCAACCTCAGCGGCAGAATCCTCCGGATAATTAAGGTCCAGCATCGCCTGCCCGCCAACTATACCAACGCTGACCGCTGCCACCGACTCCCGGATTGGGATTCCGGCGACCAGCCCCCTCGCCTGAAGAGTTGACAATGCGTCAACCAGCGCAACATAAGCTCCGGTAATCGAAGCCGTGCGCGTTCCGCCGTCGGCCTGAATAACATCACAGTCGATATGTATCGAACGCTCGCCCAATTTATTCAGATCAACCACCGTCCGCAGAGAACGCCCGATCAGTCGCTGGATTTCCAGAGTGCGACCGCTCTGTTTTCCCTTGGCAGCCTCACGGGGTGAGCGGGTATGGGTGGCGCGCGGCAGCATCGAATATTCAGCCGTCACCCAACCGGTACCCTTCCCTCTCAGAAAAGGGGGTACCGACTCTTCCACCGATGCGGTACAGATGACACGGGTATCTCCAAATTCTATTAACACCGAACCTTCGGCATGCTTGATAAAGTGGCGGGTAATTGTAACAGGGCGTAAATCGGTACTACAGCGCCCATCATTCCTTGACATAAATAAGCTCCTGAAACAGATAAAAATTAATTCTGCAAGCATGTTCCTTATCCTGTAGACGGCGCACTGTCAAACAAAAAGGGAACCCGTTGCCGGGTTCCCTGTTGTTCTCAATCATATATCCCGGTATATCAGCCGAGATGGGCGTTGTTATTTTTGGCGCGGTTGGAAAGTATCATCGGATCCAGTATTTCTCCACAACAGGTGCATTTCCAGGCATCAAACGAGCGTACAAAATCGTAGTATTTTTCAGTAAACATGCGTCCTCTGCAACGTGGGCAATGCATATAAACCCTCCTTTGATGCGTTAGTAAAAGTCAATTACTGACTTACAATACATCATGCATGCCAATCTCGAAAAAAAAGTGCTGCAAGGGCTTATATAAATAACTTTAAAAAATATAACAAACATAATCATAGGGTTAGAAATAGACCTTGATTGCCTTGTATCTCTTTTCCCCGATGCCTTCGACCGCCTGCAACTCTTCAACCCGCATCTTTCCGCCATTTTGTTGACGGTACATAATTATACGCTGCGCCACTATCGGTCCAATTCCAGGCAAAAGATCAAAATCTGCGGCCGCCATGTCATTTATATCAAGCGCCATTCCCAGGATCATGCGCTCATTTGAAGACAGGGATCCGACTGTGATAATGCCGTAACCGTCTTTCCTGAGGGCCAGTTGCAGGTGCTGGCCCTGTGCAACGGGTCGAAGATCGCTGCCGGTCGAGATCAGGCCTTTGAACGAGCGATCTGGCATTGCCATTTTAATGGCGTCACCAGTCAATGAATTGGCACCAATCGGATACAGGCCCGGACGACGGACATCGCCGCTGATTCGAATCAGGCGCGCCCCGCTGGAAACAACTGAAAAAGCCGCGGGAGTGGGTTTTATCCCCCTCACGCGGCTCTTTACGACAACGGGCACAGAAATCAGAATCGCCAGAATAATAATAGTGATTCTCTGCATTGAACCGACAGCCCCTATTCCTCCGATTTGTGCAGCTTGTAATCGATACTGTCAATCAATGCCTGGTAGGAAGCATCAATGATATTATCGGAAACACCGACCGTACCCCAGCGGGCGTGCTTGTCGCCCGACTCGATCAGAACACGGGTGGCAGAGGCCGTACCCTGCCCGGCCGGCAGAACGCGGACCTTGTAATCCAGCAGCTTGACTTCCTTCAGTTTGGGATAGAATTTTTCCAGCGCCTTGCGGATGGCGTTATCAAGAGCATTGACCGGGCCATTCCCCTCGGCTGCGGTATGTTCGACCTTGCCGCCGACCTTGACCATGATGGTCGCCTCCGCAATCGGCTTCTGCTCCTCGCCTCGCTTCTCATCAATCACGCGGAAGCCCAGCACGGTGAAATATTTTTTGTGCGTACCAAGAGCCTTTTTCATCAGCAGTTCGAAGGAGGCCTCGGCCCCTTCAAACTGGTAGCCGCGATTTTCCATCTCCTTGATGTTATCCAGAATCTCCAGTGTGACCGGATCCTTGCTGTCCAGATTGATATTGAATTCCTCAGCCTTGGCCAGAATATTGGAGCGACCGGACAGATCGGAAATCAGTACTCGGGTGCAGTTGCCGACCAGTTCGGGGCGCATATGCTCGTAGGTTTCCGGGTGACGCTGGATGGCGCTGACATGCACGCCCCCCTTGTGGGCAAAGGCCGAATTACCGACATAAGCCTGGTGCTTGTTGGGCGAGATGTTGGCCAGCTCATACACAAAGCGTGAGATCTCACGCAAATGGCGCATCTGCTCATCGGAGATGCAATCTTTTTTCATCTTGGCTTTCAAGGCCGGAATGATCGAGCAGAGATTGGCGTTACCGCAGCGCTCGCCGAAACCATTGATCGTGCCCTGAACCTGGACAATACCTTGGTTAACAGCGTGCAGAGTGTTCGCGACAGCGCACTCGGAATCATTGTGGGTGTGAATGCCAAGCGGCGTCTTGATCCGGGTTCTAACGGTCTTGATGATTTCAGACACTTCGAACGGCATGCTGCCGCCATTGGTGTCACAAAGTATGATGCAGTCCACCCCGGCCTGTTCGGCGGCCTGCAATGTTTTCAAAGCGTACTCGGGATTGGCCTTGTAACCGTCAAAGAAATGCTCGGCGTCATAAAAAACCTCTGGAGCATTTTTTTTGAGATACTCCAGCGAGTCGAAGATCAGCTCGAGATTTTCCTCCAGCGAAATACGCAGTGCCTCATGCACATGAAAATCCCAGCTTTTGCCAAAGATCGTGATTGCATCTGGTTCGGCTTTTATCAGTGTGACAATATTGCTGTCCTTGTCGGGTGTCACCTTGGCGCGGCGGGTGGAACCGAAAGCTGCGATTTTGGCATGCTGCAGCTTTTCCTTTTTGATCTCCTTGAAAAAAGCCACATCCTTGGGATTGCTTCCCGGCCAGCCCCCCTCGATATAGTGGACACCGAGTTCATCCAGTTTGTGGGCAATACGGATTTTATCCTCCAACAGAAAAGATATATCCTCCGCCTGGGTGCCGTCCCTCAGGGTGGTATCATACAACTTGACAAGATTCATGCCTGACCTCCGTTAGAATAAAAATGAAAGTTTCATTAAAACCGTATTTTACAGAAACGCTTTCCTTGTACAGTTTCGGACTAAAAAAATCAACCAATTTACAGAGCTTCAGCCGTTAATCCGCAGGCAGCCGAAAGCAAATTGTCTTTATTTACAGCACCTGTTCTGCTATACGAAAGCGTTACAATAACAGACAAACAATCCAAGAAAAATATATAATATTCGCAACGGGAGATAGTATGAATTTTAAGAGAATCGTTTCGCTGATAGCGGCGCTGCTGGCCACCCAGATGGCCTTCAGCCCGCTGCTGCATGCAGAAGGCGGAGCGCCGGGCGCCATGTTTGCGGCGCCCTCGGCATCCATTTCCGCCCCTGCCCCAATGGGCGCGCCGTCCGGCCCGTTGTCCACACCGGCCGCCGGAAGCATCGGCATGACTGGGATCCTGGCGCCTTCCGCAGGCCCAGCTTCACTGCAGCCCGGCACGCTTCCGCCAGGAACTTCGACACCGCAGTCGCCGCAACAGTCAGGTTCCCTGCAGAGCGCACCGGCCACAAACACTCCAGCCGCGCCCCAACCTCAGATCACGCCTGCACTGCAGCCGCAAGCTTCCGACTCGGTTGCAGAACTGTCCAACGCCGAGCGCGCCATGCTCGATGCCGGCAGCGGCGCCGATAAATCCACCCCGCAGGAGTTCAAGGTCAAACACCTGAAACAGTTCGGCTACAACTTCTTCCGCCCGGATGCGCAGGGATTCGCCCAATTAACCGATATTCCGGTCGGACCGGAATATCAACTGGGCGCCGGTGATCGCATCGTCATGACCGTCTGGGGCAGCCTGGAGGGTTCCTATGAACTGGAAGTCAACCGCAGCGGCGAACTGGTGCTGCCCAAGGTCGGATCGGTGAAGGTGGCCGGAACAACCTTCGGTCAACTTCCCAAACTGCTGAGCGGCCACCTGTCGAAAGTATTCCGCGATTTCAACCTGAACGTCACGATGGGCAAACTGCGTATGATCAGGGTCTACGTCGTCGGTGAAGTAAAATCTCCCGGTGATTATTCGATCT
>JACMKN010000264.1 GCA_014380135.1 Deltaproteobacteria bacterium | reverse complement strand
GCGCGACTTCCGGGTCGGCAACCTTTATCTCAACCGCGGCATCACCGGCGCTCTGGTGGAGCGGCAGCCCTTCGGCGGGGCGGGTCTGTCCGGCAGCGGCACCAAGGCCGGCGGCGGCGATTACCTGCTGCACTTCATGAACCCGCGGGTGGTGACCGAGAATACCCTGCGGCGCGGATTTGCGCCGATCGAAGAGGAAACCGACCGTATTGAACAGTACCATGCGCTGGAGAAACCCTGATTTCCAGAAAAAAACTTGCATAATATAATTAGTACACTAAAATTATAAAATGCAATTTATCTCAGGTCACGGAGGAGTATCCATGTCTCGAAAGTTGAAAGCGGTATCCCTGATTGCTTCTGCGTTGATGGCGGTATGTGCTGCTACGGCCATCGCCGGCGCATCGCCGTTCAAAGTCGATCTTGAACTGTTCAAGTTCTACCCGTCACTGATTGTTTATGAAAAGAACAAGGCCGGCTTTACCGAACCGGAGACATGCGGCGGTTGTCACGAGGACAAATACAAGGAGTGGAACGGTTCCCTGCACAGCATGGCTTTCATCGATCCGGTTTATCAGGGGGAATTGAACAAGGCGGTCAAGGCGGTGGGGCACGAAATCTCCCGTCAGTGCGAAGGGTGCCACTCTGCTGCCGGGGTTGTCACCGGTGAAATCAAGGGGCCGGGCCTGAGCGGTCTCTCGGCCGTCGCCAAGGCCGGGGTCTCCTGCGACATCTGCCATTCGATCAGTGCCCTGAACCATGACAAGACCCCCACCAAAGAGCCTGAAAACGGTTCCTTCGTCATAAAGCCGGGCGAAGACCGCCAGGATGGTCCTGTTCTGGTCAAACATGGTCCCAACAAGCCCAAGGCCGACTGCGGTGGCGGATTTCATGAGTGCCGGCAGACTGAGTTTCATGAAAAGGCGGATCTGTGCGCCTCCTGTCACCAGGTGTATCATTACGAAAAACACTTCCCGATCGAGGCCACCTATAATGAGTGGAAGCACAGTCCCTATGCCCAGAAAGACATCCATTGCCAGGATTGTCACATGGTCGCGACCGATACCTTTGTGAAAGCCGCTGACACGATGGTAAAGCCGGAACGGAAAGATTACCGGCATTATTTTAACGGCGCCAACTACCTGTTGTATTACCTGGGTGCCCAGGCCGCTCAGAAGGCGGGCGACAAGGAGCAGTCGCAGCGATTGATGGCCCAGTATGACATGGCCGTCAAACGTTTGCAGAAAGCCGCCGAGCTGGAGATCGAACCGGTTTACCGCAAGGGAGCGCTGGCGGAGGTTCGGGTGCGGGTCAAGAACATGCGCGCCGGCCACAATCTGCCGACTTCACTTACCAATATCCGCCAGATGTGGCTTGAGGTTATTGCGAAAGACGAGAAGGGCGAGGTCGTGCTTGCCACCGGGGCGGTGGGAGCCGACGGCACCCTGGCCGAGGATGCCCGGCTTCTCAACTCGGACGGCATGGGGTCGGACATGCACTTTGCTGTTGATCCCTGGATCATCACCGCCTTCTCACGCCATGAAACAATCCCTCCCAAGGGCTATCGTGACGTCCATTATGGCATTGCAGCTCCCAAGGGAAGTGCGCGGGTGACGATTGAAGCCCGGTTGCGCTATCGCCAGGCCGATCAGAAGATTGCCGAGGCGCTGCTGAAGGCGGTGCCGAAGGATATCGATCTGGCCAAAGATTATGGCCTGACAAAGATCCCGACGCTGCCGGTCGTGGATATGGTCTCTCTGAAGCGCGAGGTTCCGGTCATGAAGTAGACTGGTGCCTGCATGAAGCTGAAGTAAAACGGGACGACCATCTGGTCGCCCCGCCGCGTTTGGAAATACACTGTATACTATTTGAAAGGAGGAACATTAAAACTACTCTTGAATAAAGCGTTAGTATCACGTACTGTCTCTAAAAATAAATATAGAGGTGTAACATGCTGAAAATCCGGAAAGTCGGAAAGTTTTTTTCTTGTGCGGTCGGCCTGTTCGTGTTTGCGATGACGTTTGTACTTTCTGCCGGCGCAGTTGACTATAAACCGGACACGCCAAAATCTCTTAATGGTGTCAAGGTTGTTTCGGTGGAGGAAGTCAAGGAGTTGCTTGATAAAAAAGACACGAATATTTTTGATATGCGTTCGCCAATCAACTACGGAAAAGGGCACCTGCCGGGAGCCGTTGCGCTTCCGTACAAGGAAAACAGTGAATACAAGACCGTTTTCGATACTTCAAAAGACAGGTTGGATCTGAGCAAACTTCCATCCGACAAGAATGCACAGATACTGTTCTACAGTGATGGTATAAAAGGGTGGAAATCATACAAGGCTGCTGTGCTGGCGCACAAGGCGGGCTACAAGAATATCATGTGGTTCCGCGAAGGTGTCGCTGGATGGGTTGCAAAGGGCAATAAATTGCAGTAATTTTTTTTGTATATAAGTGAAGCATAAACTACCAAAATGCTGAACGGGTCTGATCCAGTGATATTAAAGTCGGCAACCATAAAATTCAGGATGATGTTTCTGACGACCTTTGTCATTGTGTCCATGTCGGTACTTGGGGTGGCGGGATACGCGACTTTTGCGAAGGTGCAGCAAATGAATGATGTGCTGGCGTTGCTGAAAAGTCAAAGCACTAACCTGCATATCATAATTCGTGGGGTCTCTGAGGAAATTCTGGTCCATGATAATCCCTATTCAAAAACGATGGTGCTTGAAAAGGCCAAATCTTTTGAAGAGAACCTGAAAAAGATTTCCGATGTTGCCAATGATGCGAAGATGATTGCGTTGATCAAATCGCAAATTGTACCGGAATGGAAATTTGTTGAGGGAGATCTGGCTCTGTTTTTTAAAATACACATGCCAAATCCTGATAATGTCGATGCGATGATCATGCTCGGCAAGCTCTCGGCCGATACGGACAGGCTTCTGAAAAAAATCGACCAAATTCAGGTCGACGCGTCCAGGCGCACCCATAATCAGATTGCTGTAATCTCCATGGTTATGGCGGTCGGTGTGTTTCTGCTGATAGGCATGACAGCATTGATACTGATCTCCATTTTTAGATCCATCAGCAGGCCATTGACAGAAATATCAGTAATTGCTGCAAAAATTGCCGATGGAAACCTGTCAGTTGAACCCGAAATGCAAAGCAATGACGAGATAGGCGTTCTGGCAGATGCATTTCGACATATGCTTGTGAACCTTCGGCGTATGATCAGCCATACGACAGTGGTTTCAGGCGAGGTGTCGGATGCATCGCGGATTGTAAAGGATTCATCTCTCCAGGTTTATAACTCTGTCATTGTTCAGACCGCTGCGATTCAAGTTGTTGCGACAGCGGTTGAAGAAGTCGATCGCTCCATC
>JACMKN010000037.1 GCA_014380135.1 Deltaproteobacteria bacterium | reverse complement strand
TGGGCAGACGGCCTGAAATAAAAGCCGAACCAAAAGTAAAAGTTATAGACGATAAAGAAGCGGTTAGTGTTCATGGGAAGATACTTAAACACATCTGCAGGCCCGTTGTCAAGGACTCTGTAAAGCATTCTAGGACGTCAGTTCATCAGCCACTTTGACGAGATTCGGCAGGTCCGGTTTGGTCAGAATGCAGTTGGCGCCCAGATTGATCCATTTCCGTTTGTTGTCTTCGGAAGCAAGGGAAGAGAAAATGGCAACCGGCAGGTCTTTCAGGGTATCCTCCTTGCGTACCAGCGAGGTCAAATGAAGACCGTCCATCTGCGGCATTTCAACATCAGTAATCAGCATTTGGATGTAATTCTTGAAAGCACGGCCTTCCTCTGCGGCCTTCTGCATGGTTTGCTGAATTATGCTCCATGCTTCGGCGCCGTTTTCAGCCTCTGTGACAATGTAGCCGGCCGCCCGCAGGCTTCCGCAAAGTGTTTTGCGAATAAAGACGGAATCATCGGCAACCAGGATCGTTCTTTGAGCTCGTTCCGGATTGGATTCGGCCCGCAGCATTAACGCTTCATCGAGCGGTTTAAGGGCACTCTCCGAGCAGAGTTCGGCAACAATCTTCTCGAAATCCAGCACCAGTATGATCCTGTCGTCCATCTTGACCAGTCCGGTCACCTGGTCACTGTGAACCGATTTGGCAGGAGCCTCCACATTTTTCCAGGAAATTCGATAGATACGCGAAACGGAATGAACCAGCACACCGACCATGATATTGTTGAATTCCAGCACAACCACCCGGTCGGCCACCATGTCGCCGGTATTCTTGTTCAGAACTTTGGCCAGATTTATGATCGTAATGACCTTGTCGCGCAACTTGATCATCCCTTCGACACCCGGCTTGGCATTGACCACCCGCGACATCTGTGGCAGTCTGATGATCTCACGCACCTTGGCAACATTGACCCCATAGTAACAGGGCACGACATTACCATGCCAATCCATTTCGTCTATCCTGAACTCAACAATTTCCAGTTCGTTGGTGTCACTCTCCAGAAGAATTTTGCGCTGGTCCATGCTATTTGCCTTTCATATCTAAAAGTCGCGACACTATAGCACGATTTTATTAAAAGCATAGTGGCTGACACCGAAAACCTTGTTCAATGATCGCTTATGGCTAAACTTGACTCTCAAATGTGCCTGTGCTAGCTTTTCGGGCACCACCTGCATCCTGGAGCGACCATGTTTTTCCCAAGACTCGACAATTTTTGCTCACTGGCCAAAACCGGCAACCTGATTCCGGTGTACCGGGAAATCATGGCGGATCTGGACACACCGGTCTCGGCTTTCAAAAAGCTTGATGACGGGCAATTTTCCTATCTGCTGGAGAGTATAGAAGGGGGCGAGAAGTGGGGACGTTACAGCTTCCTGGGATCAAGCCCTTCCGTTATTATCCGCTCCAAGGGCAATCTGATTGAAATAATTAATGATGGTGTAACAACCAGCCGGAATGCGCCCGATCCACTGGACTGCATACGTGAACTGCTGGCACGCTACATCCCGGTTGAGGTTGATGGATTGCCGCGTTTTTTTGGCGGAGCAGTTGGTTATTTGGGCTATGACATGGTCCGGAATTTCGAGGATCTCAAGACTGAAAAGCCTGCCCTTCTGGATGCCTATGACTCCTATTTTCTGATTACCGACACGATCGTGATCTTTGACACGATGCGCCAGAAGATCAAGGTTGTTTCAAATGCCCACATTGATGAAAATACTACTCCGGAACAAGCCTATCTCCGCGCCACTAAAAAGATCGATGACATCATCGCCCGCCTGCAGGCGCCGCTTTCGCCGCCTGTCGCAACGGCTCCGGACAAAACGGTTGAATTTAAATCAAACATTTCTCGCGAGGAATTTGAGTCAGCAGTGGAAAAAGCCAAGGATTACGTCCGCTCCGGCGACATCATCCAGGTAGTGCTTTCCCAGCGTTTCAGTGGCGAGCTTACGGCCGATCCGCTGGATATTTATCGGGTACTGCGCACCCTAAATCCTTCACCATACATGTTCTTTCTCCGTCTGGAAGATACCATAATCGCCGGCGCATCACCTGAGGTCATGGTCCGCAAGGAGGGGTCCCATGTGGAGTTGCGCCCCATCGCCGGAACCCGCCCCCGTGGAACAACTCCGGAAGCGGATGCCCTGCTGGCCGAAGAACTGCTGGCTGACCCCAAGGAGCGCGCTGAGCATGTCATGCTGGTGGACCTTGGCAGAAACGACCTGGGGCGGGTCTGCTCCACCGGTTCGGTTACCGTATCGGAGCTGATGCTGATCGAGCGTTATTCCCACGTCATGCACATCGTCTCGAATGTTCAGGGTGAATTATCCGGTGATCGCGATGCATTCGATCTGGTACGGGCGACCTTCCCGGCCGGAACACTATCGGGAGCCCCCAAAATACGCGCGATGCAGATCATTGATGAGCTGGAACCGGTCCGCCGCGAAATCTACGGCGGCGCGGTCGGCTACTTTTCGTTTTCCGGCAATATGGACCTGTGCATCACAATACGCACCCTGGTAATCAAGGATGGCAAGGTCCACCTCCAGGCCGGGGCCGGCATTGTGGCCGACTCCGACCCGGCCGCGGAGTGGCAGGAGACCGTTAACAAGGGGATGGCCGTCATGCGGGCGGTGGAAACTGCAGAGAGAGGTATTGTCTAAATGCTGCTGATGATCGATAACTATGACTCCTTTACCTTCAACATCGTCCAGTATTTCGGTCAACTGGGAGAAGATGTCCAGGTCCACCGCAACGACAGGATAACACTGGCAGAAATTGAATCGCTGAACCCCGAACGCATCGTTGTATCTCCCGGCCCCTGTTCTCCTGACGAAGCCGGAATTTCCGTGTCTGCCATCAAGCACTTCGCCGGAAAAATCCCGATCCTGGGGGTCTGTCTGGGACACCAGTCCATCGGCGCCGCCTTTGGCGGCAAGGTTATCAGAAGCGCCTCCCTGATGCATGGCAAGACCTCCCCCATCCTCCACGACGGCAAAGAACTTTTCGCCGGTCTCCCGAATCCGTTCCAAGCCACCCGCTACCATTCATTGATCGTCGATCGCGCCACCCTTCCGGATTGCCTGGAGGTTACTGCCTGGGTAGAAAACAACGAAATTATGGGGATGCGGCATAAACAATTGCCGATCTGGGGGGTGCAATTCCACCCCGAATCGATCCTGACCGAGGCCGGCATGGATCTTCTCAAAAACTTTCTGACAATCAGCCGTCGCTGAGGTTAATCTTTCTATTCTTTGCGGCGGTAGCCTTAAAGCGCTAAATCCCAACTCTAAATACACTCCGGCAATAAGTTTCTCTTGACTCATCTTTTTAAGACTGTTATTGATAACGAAAATCAATTGCGGGGGATTGCGATGGCCCAGTTCGACACTAGCGCCTTTACTAAAACACCAAACGTCAAATCTAGCAGTTTTCACCAGCTCTCATCACGCTTTCCGGACCCTCTGGAATGCTTGGCCGCACACCTGATGCTGGAATGTTCCGAGGTGCTGGCAGGAATCAAACCGGCCAACCTGCTCTCGCTGGTAAATCGCCCACGCTCCTGTGGCAGAAACCTGTATCAACTATGGCAGACTCACTACAATGAGTTGTCCACCCGACTGGCCGACATAAACTTCAAGGTTCTGCAAACCAGGGATCGCAGCATGCTCCTGTTCTGCTTTAATCCTGAACTCCTGGAACGACACCTTTCTCACTCCGGAATTCGCGTGATTCTGGCGAGAGCCGGTTACGACACTACCCAAGACAGTATTGCCCTGTTGGCCGAGATGTGCTCCCGCATCGAAAATTCTGACGCATTCCCGCATGAGATTGGACTGTTCATCGGTTACCCTGCCAAAGATGTGGCCGCATTCATGGGAATGGTCAACTTGCCGTATGCCTGCCAAGGTCCATGGAAAATTTACGGTGAACCCAGCCAGAGTCTCTGCCTGGCCAATTCCTTCCGCCATACCCGACATAAGATGGGTACACAGCTGTCAATTTGCAGTTCACCCTTTGACTGTCTGGGCCGATCGGAAGCATCAAAATCCTTTTTTTTACCTGCTGAGTGAAAATGACATTCAGTATCCTATAGATGGCAAATGGAGAATAAGTATGAAGAACGCAATCACAGCAATCAGCCTGATAGTTTTGGCTGCTTCAGCGGCAAGTGCACAGGAAACGACCTGGAGCGGCAGCATCAAAGGAATAGTTGAAAAGCATTGCCTTGTCTGCCATGGCGCCGATTCGGCCCCGGAGTACCCGTTGTTCAAGAAAGAAAAGGAAAAATGGCTTACCAAAGGTCAGGGCATGCGGATGGACAGCTACAGCCATCTGGTCTCTTTTGTAGGGTGGCCAAACACCGGTGCAATGATGAGGAGGCTGGATGATGGTAAAAGCTCGAAGGACGGCAAGCCGGGCAACATGTATCAGCATCTGGGATCAACAGAGTCAGAACGTCAACAAAACCTGGGACTGTTCAAGGCCTGGATCGGCAACTGGTCTTTGAAGCGCTGGTCTGATACAACCAAGGATGATTTGATCGGAATCAAGGTACTGTACTAAGCGACCGGCTAGATCAATAAGGGTCCTTATCAGTAAACGGGTCGTACCAGAGACCGGCGGTCACTGCCGGACAACCGCAATAGACGGCGTTCATCATACTGTATTTGACAATCAGGAACTGCATCATTCGACATTCAAACAGTCTGTTTTCCCGGCAATTTTTTACGTTGACTTTTCTCGACAAGAATTGTTAAGGTTATTTGTAGTTCAAGAACAAACTCAGGAGGAAGAAGCATGCAGTGTCAGACAGTACTTCCAGGTGTCGAATGTACCTTTTGGGGAAAACAGGGTTGTATTTTTACAGGTGGTTCATGTCAGGTGATTGAAGAGAACTGCGAAGGGTGTGATCGTATCGTAACCGGCACTATCGGACAGGTGTGCAGTGCTTACCCTGCGCCGGTCAAGAAATGGGTTGGCGGTATCTGCAATTTTGCTTCTCATGTAAAAATTGAAATCAAGGTTGATGACACCAAAGTCAACCCGCTCAAAGCTTCCAAAAAAGCTTCCGGTGGTGCGGCCAAGAAGAAAAAATAATCTTTTAGTTTATGACTCTTTTTTGAAGGGGGAATTCACATTCCCCCTTTTTTTATTCACGGAGAAACCATGTCGTTTGATGCACTCGCCTGCCCAATCTGCGGTTCAAATGTCAAAAATTATCGTAACCCGTTTCCAACAGTTGACATAATCATTGAAATCGGTGACAGCATTATTCTGATAAAGCGTAGAAATCCGCCATTGGGTTGGGCTTTGCCGGGAGGCTTTGTGGATTATGGGGAGCGCCTTGAGCATGCCGCCATTAGGGAGGCACGGGAAGAAACTTCACTTGAGGTTAGGGACTTGCACCTGCTGGGATGTTATTCCGATCCGGGGCGCGATACAAGGATGCATACGATATCAACGGTCTTTGTGGCAAGCGGGCATGGCACACCTTGTGCCGCAGACGACGCAGTGAGTCTCGCGCTATTCAGGATGGACGCTCTTCCTGATCAACTTTGTTTTGATCATGCCCGGATTCTGGCTGACTATGCAAAATGGAAATCAGCCCGTCAGCCATGATCATCAAGATCAAACATATTCTGCCTTAAGACTTTGACAATTTCACCCGAAGGCAAAGGGCGACTGAAGAGATAGCCCTGCACCTGTCCGCAGTGGTTATCCTTGAGAAAATCATACTGGGCCTGAGTTTCAACACCCTCGGCGATGACGTTCAGGTTAAGGCTGTTACCCATCGCAATGATCGCAGTGGCTATAGCCGCATCGGTACCGTTCAGATTTACGTCATTGACAAACGATTTATCAATCTTGAGGGTGTTGACTGAAAAACGTTTCAAGTGAGCCAGGGACGAATATCCGGTCCCAAAATCATCTACTGAAATATGAATGCCGAGGGCAGTAATTGCAGTCAATACCGAAACTACAAAATCCGGGTTCTGCATGATCACACTTTCCGTGATTTCAAACTCCAGATGATTCGGAGACATTCCGGTTTCTCCAAGAATCCTGTTTACCACCTCCAGCAGATTTTTATGCTGCAACTGGTAGCCCGAAATATTTACCGCCACTCGAATACTTGCAAGACCTTCAGCCTGCCACTTTACATTCTGGACGCAAGCTTCCCGCAGCACCCATTCTCCCAACTGCATGATCAGACCGTTTTCTTCCGCCAATTGAATAAACTCAAGCGGCGAAAGTAGTCCCAACTCGGGGTGTTCCCAACGCACCAATGCTTCCAGCGCAACTATCCGTCCTGACTGAACATCGATTTTGGGCTGATAGTACAACCGGAATTCATTGTGTTCCAGTCCCCTCCTCAAACTGTTGGATATGACAAAACGTCGAGAAGCATTTTGATCCATCTGCGAGTCATAGAACTGGAAGTTGTTTCTCCCCAATGCCTTGGCATGGTACATAGCTATATCAGCCTTTTTCATCATCGCTTCGGTATCCTGGTCGTCTCTGGGGTACATGCAGATACCAAGACTGGTGGTGATAAACAGTTCGTGGTCTCGCAGGTGGAAAGGAAGAACCAGTGATTTCAGAATCTTTTCGGCAAGGACACCGACATAATGCAGATCGACATTTATCAACAGAACGATAAACTCGTCGCCACCTATTCTGGCAACCGTATCAGTTTCGCGCAAAGTCCGTTTCAGCCGTCCCGCCACCAGTCGCAATAATTCATCACCAACGGAATGGCCCAATGTATCGTTAATTATCTTGAAACGATCCAGGTCGAGAAAGAGCAACGCAAAGTTTTCCTGCAGACGGTTGGCAAGTGCCTTTGCCTGCTGCAGGCGATCTTCCAGAAGTAGACGGTTTGGAAGACCAGTCAGGGCGTCGTGATGCGCCATGACATACAGGTCGTTTTGGGCTCGTTTACGTTCAGTTATGTCGCGGCAGACTCCCCACACAACGGCGGACTCTTCATCGCGCAAACTCATTGAAAGGCTCATCTCAACTTCCACCGGAGGCTCTCCGACAGGCTGAAATGAAACATCCAGATGTTCAGGTTGACCTTCCCGTACTACGCATGCAACTAGCTTCTTAAGAATGATACATGAATCGCTGTCAACCAGATCAAAGAGAGTGCGTTCTCGCGGATTGTTGATGTCAATGTGAAGCAGATCCAGAAAAACCTGGTTGGCATACAGGATCCTCCCTGCCTGATCGCAACTGAAGATCAGGTCGTTAGCTGATGTGATGAAACTAAGGAGAGCCTCCTCCCCTTCCTTAACCCTGCGATTATCGCTGCGGATGGTATCCATCATGAAAGCGGCAACAAAAGCAACGGTAGCATTCATGCCGGCCACCCAGCACCACATCAGCAATTGAAACAGAAAAACCTCATGCAGTGACGAGTCTATGAAAGGCATGGCCACATGAGGCACAAGGTGAACGCTCTCAACCGCCAGCAGAGATCCATAAAAAGTAGCGCCAAGCGTTCCGATCAGCCATACGTCCCGCTTGTCATCCAAGAGAAATGCGGACTCAATGGTAACCAGCAGATATACCGGCCAGAACCAACTGACAACGCCGCCGGTAAAATGAATCAGCACCGTAACAAAAAACAGGTCAAGTACAACCTGAAGATGGACCAGATGAGAAAAGCTCTGTAAAATGGATTTTTTTGAGCTAAGGACTGTATTGTAAAGAATGACTGAAACTATCGTAAGTACGAGAAAGGTGGTCTGATGATTACTGAAACGGAACCCAACTGTGCTGAGCTTATAACTGAGGGCTGCAAACAGCGTATAAAGTGAAATTGCCAAAAGCATGATCCAACGGGTGCGAACCACGATGGCAATTCTGACGCAATAATCATCAAGTCGTTGAAATTCCGGTACACGAAGCGGATCTCCAGCCGATCGAATTATAGCCGACAAGGTATTGATCCATTTGGCACTGCCCTGCTGCTGGTTTTTCATAGTAGTCGCCATTTCGACAGAATTAAATTGCAGTAAAATTCAATATGGGAACCGATTTAATAAGCTCAAGTTCATAACACTTTTCATAAAAGGTCATCAGACCCGCAACGCTCTCTTCTTCCAGGTTGTATGAAATATTGTCACGCCAATATTTCAGCAGCCTTTCACGAGGCATCCAACTTGCCTCATGCGCATAACGGAGGATTCGTTCATGGTGCAATGGAGCCAGTCTCTTGGCTTCAATCAAGCGGTAGAAAAGTTCAACCAGATGCGGATCGGCAGCAACTTCATTGCGACACAGCCAAAGCGCAAAAACAAATGGCAACCCGGTCCAATCACGCCAGATACTGCCGAGATCGTACACAAACATACTGGTTCCTGTCATTGAAGCACGCAAGGCAGCATCACCGATCAACAGAAGAGCAGGAGAAGAGTCAAGTGCATCTGCAGTTTTTTGGGAATTAACGGTATAGCTACATGCGCAGTTGTAGCGCTGCACCATCAGAATTTTCAGCAGGTTGACCGAAGTGGCGGATTCGGAGCTGAGCTTTATGGTCTGACCATGCAGTTCTTCGATTGGTATCCTGGAAAAAAGCAGAACACTGGCAACAGCCCCATTGCTGGATATGGAGAGCTGCGGGAGTATTCGATACCGTTCGGGGTGCAGGGCGTACTCTATCGACGAGGAGGGACATACGTCAATCTGACCGGTTGCCAGCAGCGCGTTAAGCTCTGCCGGCACCCCGGAAACAAATTCATAGCCGCCACAGTCAAACTGTTCCCTGAGCAGATGATACAGGGGAGTACAGTTTGAGTATTCTATCTGACCTATCCGCAGCATCAATGAGTCGCAGAATAAAGCTTGTCTGCGTCTCCTTCAACAACGCGGATGCCTTCGCGCTCAAGCAGTTCGCCGGTTACCTGCCAATAACGGGTCAAGGCGTTGGCATAACCAACCACCGCTTTGATCTGATTGCTCTTTGAAACCGCCAGATCATTTTCCACATCCAGCAGATCCCTGGTGGTGGCCAGCCCGACCTCATTCCTGCGAATAAAAGCCCGCAGCCTTTCTTCGGCAAAGGCCCTGCCACGGTCGGCTACCTCAATCTGTTTATAGCCGGTCGCTACTCCTCTAATGGCAGCTTTGACATCATTGGTGGTACTTTCTTCCAGACTGCGTATCTGCAGGGCGGTCTGCTCTGTTTTTAACCGGCTCCTGCGATAATCATTCTCGGCGGCACCATTGCCCAGCGGATAGGTGAAATTCAGACCGATGCTCCAGACCGGATAATCAAAAGTAACTACCTTGTCAAGGTTGCGCTGATAAGTGCTATCGCGCCCGGTCAGTGCTGCGGAGGCGATCAATGCAAGATCAGGGCGAATCTTGCTGTTGAATACACGAGTCTGGAGCTCCGCTATTTCAAGATTGCGTTTCTGCTCACGGATATCGGGACGATCAAAGGCCTCGCGAATAGCATCCTCCTCGACAATTTCGTAACGGTCGCGCGGCGGCAGATCAACGGTACTCAATTCAACATTCCTGTTTTCAATCTGCAGCAGCAGTCTGAGTACGTCCAACTGGTCACTCACGGCAAGTTCTGCGTCAATCAGCTCTTTCTCGCGTGTAACACTCCCGAATTCAGCGTTCAGGATTTCCATGGCTGGCAGAACGCCGGCCTTCACTCTGGCTTGCGTATCAGAAAGGATCTTGCGGGCCAGCTCCAAAGACACCTTTTTAACTTCCAGTTCTTCCCGGAGACTGTGGAGCTTGTAATATTCATTGCGAACCTGGGCCACAGTTCCCAGCAAAAGGGCATTGAAGCGCTCCAGAGATGCAAATTTGGACAAACGGGACACATTAATGGCAAGCTCGGTAGATTCCCGTCCGGAATTTTTCAGAAGCGGTTGGCTGAGACTGGCACCCAACTCGGAATTCCAGTAATTCGGCATGACGGTTGGTGCATTGCTGCCATTGTAGCCATTATTATAAAAGACTCCCACCCTGGCCCCACTCCAAACCAGAGTGCTGACCGACGAATCCAGCACAAAGCTTTGCGTATTGCTGGAGGTCACGGTTGGGAAGGTTGAAGAGGCCGTTGAATCGGTAAAAGATGTTTTAAGATCCAGAACCGGTTCATATATGGCACGGTTGCGGTTGATATCTGCCTCAAACTGGGCCGGATTGTAGAGTTCGGCCCTCACATCCAGATTTTTTTCAACAGCCATGCGAATCGATTCACGGAGCGTCAGTGAGAGCGGATCACTTGCTGAATAGGCAACAACCGGGAAAATCAATATCAATGCAAATAACAGGATTGTCAGGCGCACATTAGAGTCCTTTCAATAAAAGAGGGCGAGATAAAACTTTATCTCGCCCTTATAGCACAGTTTATGTCAGAAATTAATCCCTGTTTTCAATATAGTCGGCATAATCATCGGCCGACATGAGTCCTTTGAGTTCTTCAGGATCATCAAGGGAGATTTCAACCAGCCAACCGCCATCGTAAGGATCATCATTAATCAGATCCGGATTATCAACCACTTCATGATTAATGCTACGAACGGTACCGCTGAACGGGGCATAAATCTCGGCTACCGTTTTTCGGGCTTCAATGGAGCCGACCGAATCATCCTGTTCAACCTCGTCCCCTTCATCAGGGAGTTCGATGCCACTGACCGGGCCCAGATCTTCCTGGGCAAAATCAGTGATACCAATGACCGCTGTTCCTCGCTCAATTCTGACCCAGACATGTTCCTTCGAGTATTTCAGTTCTTCTGGAAAGTCCATGATAGCTACTCCAGTACGATTCGCTCAAGGAAAGAGGTATCGATGTTACCTTCAATAAAGTCTTTATTGGCCATGATCCGCTTGTGGAAAAAAATTGTAGTTTTGATACCTTCGATCCAGTATTCATCCAGTGCCCTCGCCATGCGCTTGATGGCCTCTTCACGGGTGTCGGCGTGCACAATCAATTTGCCGATCAGCGAATCGTAGTGAGGCACAACCGTATACTGGTCATAGACAAACGAGTCGACCCGGACGCCAAGACCTCCCGGCGGGTGATAAGCTGTAATTTTGCCTGGACAGGGGGTGAATTTGAAGGGATCCTCGGCATTGATACGGCATTCGATCGCGTGCCCTCTGATCTGGATATCCTCCTGCTTGTAGCGCAAAGGTATTCCGGCAGCCGACCGGATCTGCTCACGAACAATATCCACTCCAGTAACCATCTCGGTAACCGGATGCTCCACCTGAACTCGGGTATTCATTTCCATGAAGAAAAAATTATTATTTTTATCAACAAGAAACTCGATGGTTCCTACGCTGTTATAACCTACTGCAGCAGCAGCCTTGACTGCCGCATCGCCCATTGCCTTGCGGATTTCAGGAGTAACTACGGTAGAAGGGGCTTCTTCAATCAGCTTCTGGTGACGACGCTGAATGGAACAGTCACGCTCACCCAGGTGGATCACGTTGCCATGTTTGTCGGCCAGTATCTGAATTTCAACGTGGCGCGGCTGTTCGCAATACTTCTCGATATATACTTCCGGATTACCAAACCCGGCCTGGGCCTCGGCCCGCGCAGTGGCAAAAGCATTTGGCAGCGCAGCCTGGGAATGAACAATTTTCATTCCACGCCCGCCTCCTCCTGCCGTGGCCTTGATAATCACCGGAAAACCGATTTCCTTGGCAATCTTGACCGCTTCTTCAACCGAATGCACACCCTCCTTGGTACCGGGCAAAATGGGAACGCCCTGCTTGATAACCGCTTGGCGAGCACTAATCTTGTCACCCATGATCCGCATACTCTCGGCCGTTGGTCCGATAAAGGTGATACCGCACTTTTCACACACTTCGGCAAAGTTGGCATTTTCCGACAGAAAACCGTAGCCGGGATGAATCGCTTCGGCATCGGTCAACTCTGCCGCACTGATGATCGCGTTGATATTGAGATAACTCTTGGCACTTGGTGCCGGGCCGATACAGACGCTCTCGTCGGCCATCTTGACGTGCAGCGAATTCACGTCTGGCTGTGAATAGACAGCAACAGTTTTGATACCCAGCTCTTTACAGGCGCGGATGACCCTGACAGCAATTTCTCCGCGATTGGCAATAAGGACTTTATGGAACATGAAGGTAAACCCCTCTTTGGTGTGGAATTAAAGTTTCTGGATCACGAACAGCGGATCGCCGAACTCGACAGCCTGGGCGTTTTCCTTGCAGACCTTGAGGATCTTGCACTTGCACTCGGCCTCGATTTCGTTCATCAGCTTCATGGCCTCTACAATACAGAGCACCTGTCCCTTCTCAACGACCTGGCCAACTTCGACATATGGAGCAGCATCGGGAGCCGGTGCACAGTAGAAGCTACCGACAATAGGGGAGTTAAGTGTATCACCGATTTCTTCAGTGGATGCTGCAGGAGCCGAGGATGCCGGAGCAGCTGCCGCTGCCGCTGGAACCGGGGTATACTGGGGAGCCGCGTAGGGCTGCATCATGGGTGCGCCGACCTGGATATACTCCGGCTTCTGCCCACGCTTGATAACAATCTTCTCGTCGGAATTGTCCATCTCAAACTCGGTGATATCCGTCTCGGTCACCATCTTTATAAGCAGCTTCAAATCTTTGATATCCATCTGTTTCTCTCCTTTGAATACGATCAGATATTGTAGTTTATTCCGGTGTTCAGGCAGATCTAAAGAATCAGCAAATGTTTGTCGGCACTTGTCAATATACGATAACCGTCGCCAGTTACCACCAGCGTATCCTCTATTCTTACCCCACCGAAACCGGGGATATAGATGCCCGGTTCGATTGTTATCACCATGCCTTCTTTCAAAACTGCTTCACTGCGCGGCGACAGGGTCGGCATTTCGTGAATTTCCAATCCGACTCCGTGTCCCAGGCCATGACCAAAATAATCTCCATAGCCATGTTCGCGAATGTAATCGCGGGCTACCGCATCCAGATCTCTGCATGTTAGTCCTGGTCTAACCTGCAGGATCGCCAGATCATGGGCCTCCTTGACAATAGCGTAAATCTCACGTTCCCGCCCCCCCGGTTCACCGCAAGCGATTGTTACGGTCTCGTCGGAATGATAAGCGTCCTTGAGGGCGCCAAAATCAATTGTCACCAGCTCGCCGGATTGGATCAGTTTGTCACTGGCCCTACCGTGCGGCATCGCACCACGTACGCCGGAGGCAACAATGAAATCAAATGCGCGACCGTCGGCGCCGCGCCGCCTCATTTCGAATTCAAGCTCAAGAGCGATATCCGACTCACGTACCCCGGGCTTGACAAGCGGCAAAATCGAAGTCAGCGACTGCGAAGCAAGTGTAGCAACCGCCGAGAGCAGTTCAATCTCCAAAGGATCCTTGCAGATCCGAATGTCGTCAAAAACCGGCCCGAGCTCCACAAGCTCGATCCCGCTCAGAGCACCGCTTATTTTGCGAAATGCGCTGACGGAGGTGTGTGCTGCTTCAAACCCGATCCGCTTCAAGCCATTTTCAACAGACAGGGCATGCAGAGTTTCCAGACGAAGCACACACTCCCTGACTTCAGCCCCCTGCACTTCAGCAGCAGCCTGCGCGGTGTAGCGGGAATCACACAGAAACCAGGCCGTAGCGGATGATATCAGCAGCGCACCTTCGGAACCGCTGAAACCGCACAGATAGCGGATATTCCGGATATCGGTGACAAGAACAGCATCCAGCGATAATTCTTCAAAGAGCGGATCCAGCCTGGAGCGCCTGTTTTTTAGCATAAATGAAACCCTGACTACAAACAATTTTTATGATAAATAGAAAAAACGGCTACTTCGGCGCCTGACATGCTTATGCTTCTGTTTTAATATGATTAAATAGCGCTCGCAAACCGAGCAGATAACTGTCGCTGCCGAAACCGCAAATCTGGCCTACCGCAACTGGTGCGATCAGACTGATATGCCGGAAAGCTTCCCGTCGGTGAATATTGGAGAGATGTACCTCTACACAGGGAAGAGCAACTGCGGAAAGCGCGTCGCGGATTGCGATACTGGTATGAGTATAGGCTGCCGGGTTAATCAAAATTCCATCGCAGTCGACTGCAGCCCCCTGAATGGCATTGATCAATTCTCCTTCGGTGTTGGATTGGTAAAACGAGAGCGAGCACCCCAGTCCATCTGCCAGCTTTTCCAGCGAACAGTTGATATCATCCAGAGTCCGAGTGCCATATACCTGCGGTTCCCGTTTTCCGAGCATGTTTAAGTTCGGACCGTGCAGTACCAGTAATTTCATGACTACGACAACTCCCGAGCCAACTCATATGAATTGAGCTTTAGCAGATAACGCCCCTTGCCGAAGTTTCCGTCATGTTTCATGATCAATGCCGCAAACAGATCATCATTCAGCACCCGCACAACAACCCGCGTCTGTGTAGTGGCAATGGAAACCTCTTCCAGATTCCCGGCCTTGATGACTTCGACGGCACGCTTGATTTCCTTGAGTACCGAAGCATACTCAACCGAAAGAAGTTGCAAATCAAACTCGGCCTGTTCCACGGCGACCTCATCGATGGGGATACCGTCATAAGCCATGATAACAGCTGCGAGTGCACCATCTACGGAAGAGACAATCGTATTAAGCGTATCTCTCAGCGACATGACCTGATCCTCCCGATGTTCTCCAGCCAACCTTCAAGAGTAGCAAGCGCACTATCTGCTGTTCCCTGAGGCGGCACTTCTGAACCAGAGTTCCTGAACGGGGGGATAAAAGCCGTCTTCTCCTTCTCTAAAACCTCTGTAAAACAAGAATGTTCCGGAGCCAAGTTATACGAATTGGCAGGCTGTTGAACATCAGCCATTACAGCCGGAACCGTATACGGCTCCTCTGCGAACTCCTCTTCGCAGAAATACTCATCTGCCAACGATGGCGATCCCACATCCGCAGCCTGCAATTCAAGTTCGGCAACACGAGCGCTGACGTCACAGTTGGACGGATCAGCGGTCAGGATGGCGCGATAAATATCAAGCGCCTTATGGATGAAACCCTGGGCAACATAAAGTTCAGCCAGTGTGCTGGTAGAAAGAGGATCATGGTGCGGTTTAATAGAAGAAGCATAAGGAGCTGCCTCGGAGGTCGTTTCCTGAAACTGGAAATCGGAAAACGATTCATCCTCTTCCAAAACGTCCAGTTCTTCCAGCATTTCCAGATCTTCGATGATTTCCTCATCATCGTACTCATCATACTCATCGAAATTATTGCTGGAAAGTACGGTTGAGCCGGCATGATCGAGCAATTCCAGTTCCAGCCGGCACTCAACATCATCCGGATTAAACTCCAGTACCGTCTGAAAAGCCTGCCGGGCAGCGTTTCGGTCGCCGATTCCGTCTGACATGCGTCCCAGCAATTTTAGAGATTCGTGATCCTCCGGCATCGCCTCCGTCACCCGCTGCAGGGCTGCCAGACATTCGTCATTGAAACCCTTGGCATGACAGGCCATTGCCAGCGCATGTTGTCCCGCCAGATAGGCAGGATGCTTCGCAACCCCCTGGCGTGCAGTGTGCAAAGCGTCGTCAAGCAATCCCACCTTGAGATAGACCTCGGACAGTCTCGCAAAGCAGAAAGAGGCCGGCGACTTGGCTAGACGTTCCTCAAAATTCTTTATGTCAGTCCAGAACGACGAATTATCCTGTTGCATGGTCATGCCTCCAACCCGCTCAATCCGAGCAGTTCTTCGGGGGTATGCTGCGACATGGCATGCATGCCGATGCCAAGGTTACAGATGAAGGTGATGGTGCCGCTTTTGGCCTTTTTATCCGTTGCAATAGAATCCAGCAGTTTCTGCCGCTCAAAGGTCGGGACCGTAACGGAAAGTCCGCAACGCTTTATCAGTGCGATAATCCTGGCTGCGTCTTCCCGGCTGCAGAGTTCTCGTGACGCGGAAACCTGCGCCGCCAGAGCCATGCCGATTGCAACCGCCTCGCCGTGCACCAGTCCGCTATAGCCGGAAAGCGCTTCAAAGGCGTGTCCCAATGTATGACCATAATTCAGAACTGCCCGCAGACCGGACTCTTTTTCATCCAGCTCCACCACCTGAGCCTTCAGCTCGCACGAACGGCGGATAATAGCCACCAAGGCATCCGCCTCCATCGCCAGTATCGCAGCGATGTTCGTTTCAAGGTATTCAAAAAAAGGCAGATCGATGATCGCGCCGTACTTGACAACCTCGGCCAGGCCCGCCCGGAACTGGCGAGCATCGAGAGTATCAAGCGTCGCAACGTCTATTAGAACCAACCGCGGCTGAAAAAAAGCTCCAATCAGATTCTTGCCAAGCGGGTGATCGATGCCGGTCTTGCCGCCGACGCTGCTGTCCACCTGGGACAAAAGAGTGGTCGGCACCTGCACGAAAGGGATGCCGCGCAGCCAGGTCGCTGCGGCAAAGCCGGCCAGATCCCCCACCACGCCGCCCCCCAGGGCCACGATAAATGAGCTCCGATCGACTCCGGCTGCCAGAAGGGCATCATAAACCCGGTTCAGAGTAGCAGAGTTCTTATATTCCTCACCGTCCGGAATTTCGATCCGAACGGCACAGAAACCGGCCGCTTCCAGAGAATCCATGACCTTCCGGCCGTACAGGGCGGATACGGTGGGGTTGGTTATGACCGCTGCCACACCGGAAAGACCGAGTGACGCACAACGCGCGCCAAGCGACGGAAGAGAGCCATGCTCGATGATTATGTCATAGCTGTTTTCAGCCAGGTTAACGGTCAGCACACTCACGCAGAAAGCCCCTTCAAACGGCACAGAATCACTGCCGCGACATCTTCCACGGATTTCCCGTTCGTGTCAATTCTAATATCTGCGTCGGCATATAATTGTTCCCGCCCCTCCATCAGCACCCTGACTCGCTCCGGGGCCTTTTCACCGGCCAGCAGCGGGCGATCGCTGCAGCCCTGCAGACGGTCAAGAACCTGCTCCAGAGTCACCTTCAGATTGACAATAACCCCACGTTTCCGCATCAGTTCGCGGTTCTGCTGTCTGATCACCACTCCGCCGCCGGTGGCAATGACACACTCCTCACCTGATGAAAGAATCCGCTCCAGCTGGGCACACTCCAGCCCGCGAAAGGCATCCTCACCATCCCGGGCAAATATCTCGTTGATCGAGAGTCCGGCGGCCGCAACAATTTCGGCATCCAGGTCGATAAAACGGCATGAAAGTTTTTCAGCCAGCACTTTACCGACACTGCTTTTGCCGCTCCCCATGAAGCCGGTCAGGATAATCGGGCGATCAGGCATTGCGGACCTGCTCCCGATAGCCCTCTATGTTACGCCGAATCTCAACGATCGAATCGCCGCCGAACTTTTCCAGCAGGGCATTGGCAATCTCGATTGCCACGACCGCCTCGGCCACCACCAACGCAGCCGGAACCGCACAGGTATCGGAGCGTTCCACGGTGGCCTCAAAAACTTCATGAGTACGCATATCTACAGAGCGGAGCGGTTTATAGAGGGTTGGAATCGGCTTCATCGCAGCCCGCAGCACGATCGGCTCACCGTTGGACATGCCCCCTTCGATACCGCCGGCATTATTTGTATCGCGGCAATAGCCTCCATGATAGAAAATTTCATCGTGCACCTGTGAGCCCGGACGACGGGCGGCCTCGAAGCCGATCCCGACCTCGACCCCCTTGATAGCCTGAATACTCATCAGCGCCATCGCAAGCCTTGCATCCAGCTTGCGGTCCCAATGCACATAGCTTCCCAGCCCGATCGGAACACCCAGCACCTGCACCTCAACCACACCTCCAAGGGTATCTCCGGCAGCCTTGGCGGCATCTATGGCCCGCTTCATTTCCTCTTCGGCAAGCGGATCGCAACAGAACATTTCCGACTCGGCGGCAAGCTGCCACAGCGTACCCAGCGGCTCATTCGGAATAGAAGCGCTCACCCCTCCCACCTCGGTAACAAAGCCTCCCACCCGGATGTCCAACTCGGCCAGCAGCGCCCGCGCCACCCCGCCTACCGCCACGCGAACTGCGGTCTCACGGGCACTGGAGCGTTCCAGCACATTGCGGACATCTCGATGATTGTACTTTAGTGCTCCGGACAGATCGGCATGTCCGGGCCGTGGACGGGTCACGGCGCTGGAATCGTCACGATGTTCCGGCAGCGGCGACATTTTTTCCAGCCAGTTTTCCCAGTCGCGGTTCTTCACAACCAGCGTCAACGGGGATCCCAGCGTTTCACCCCAGCGCACACCGGAAAGCAAATCGGCCGTGTCCTTTTCGATCTTCATGCGACCACCGCGGCCATAGCCCTGCTGGCGGCGGGCCAGATCAAGATTAACAGTCTCGGCCGACAAGCGGATACCGGCCGGCAGGCCTTCAATAATTGCACTCAACTGCGGACCGTGGGATTCACCGGCCGTCAGATAACGGAACACGCTCACAAAAAAACCTCCGAAGATGATTCAAACCGGACGCAAATTAACATTTATAATACAGCTACAGCAAGGCAAAAGAGGCCTTGCGCCATTGAAAGCGGGTAGTCGCCGAAACTTTTTAAGTTATATTCCATATACGACTTGCTAATATTTTATAGTGGGTAATAATTAGAAGAGATAATCTTCCTATCAATCGATAACCATACGGAGGACAAGCATGGCTTCCCATGAAAAGTTGATTCAGCATGTTATTGCACTAAAAGAAGGTGAAAGAGTCTTCGAAAATGCCTTTCAATCCGTGGCAAGGATGATTCTGGGATCCGGCTTTGAGAAAGTGGTTGTCAACGGCCGGACGACCTACGATTTCAAGGTATTCCGTAGCGGCAGGAAACATACCATCGGCATGTTTGATGAGATCAACAGCTTCGTTTCCTATGTCAAGGATGCCGCCGAAGGGGGCTCCAGCAAGGAGATGGCCTTCGTTCTGGTCGGAGAACCGGGCAACGGCAAGACTTTTTTTGTCGAATTTCTTTGCGCCCAGTATCGGGCTTTCCTGTCACAGCCGAAAAATCGCCGTTATACATTCCGCTTCAACGGCCTGGCACAACTGGGGCACTACGGCAAGATCAATATTGTCGATTCTCAGACCTTCGAAGATCCGCTGATACTGGCTATGAATCTGGACGACTCAACCTCGGATAACCGCCGTTTTCTGGCTGAACGGGGCGGGTTGGACGAAACCGAGATAGACACCCTCTACGGAAACTACCGCCCGCTGGGCGCCTGCAGCGGCTACATCTGGAACGATATACGCGATTTTTGCGACGGCGACCTGAATCGCATGCTGGAATTCATAGAGGTGATACCGGTACCGATGAGCGAAAGCCTGGGGACCGTTACAGGCAAATATCCTGCCAAGGACAAGATCACATCATCGTCGGTGGATCTGCTGGGTGAAGAGTCGATCCAGCGCCTGCTGCATATCTCCGACACCAACAACCCCTACCGTTTTGATCTGCGTCGCGGCGCCCTGGCACGGGTCGCCGGCGGCGGAATCCACTTTTCCGACGAGATCTTCAAGAACAAGAAAGATCTGGTTCAGGTTTACCTGGGTGTGATCCAGAACCGGGCCATCGAGATCGACGGCTACAAGTGGCCGATAGATTCGCTGATCATCGCCACCAGCAACAACTCCGAATTCAACCGTTTCCTGGCCGAAAAAGAGGAGGCGCCGATCGTTGACCGCTGCCGGATCTGCTACGTCTCGCACAACACCAACTATCGGATGCAGGAAGGTCTGACAGCCTACGCTATCGGCAGCGATGCCAAGACAACCCTGACCAAGGAGGCACTGCATCAGGATCCGAACCTGAACTATGCCGCCTCTGTCGCTGTTGTCCTGACCCGTTTTCCCCGTTCTGAAAAGCTGACCCCCATCGAAACCATGAAGCTGGCGGCCGGGGAAGTGGCCGGAGAGAAAAGCATAAAGGCGTTGGCGGAGGTGATTGACACCCTCGGGCAGGACCCGGACATAACCAAACGCTTCGGTCAGAAGGGGTTGGGACATCGCAGCCTGGGGCGTTCCATCCAGCTGCAGGTCGAGAATTCGGAAACCAATGAAGGGCGCTGCATGTTCGCCTACGATGTCTTCAAAACCCTTGAACGGGTTGTACTGGACTATGTGGTCGAAACCAATGACCGCGCCAAGTATCTGGAGGATTTGAAGATCGCCAAAGGGCTTTACCGCGAACGGATCATGACCGAGATGTTCAACGCCTACATGGATGAACCTTATGCCATACGCAAAGACGTGATGAACTATGTCAACATGATCATCGGCATTGATGCCGAAAACTTGGGGCCGGACCGGATGTGGAAATATAAGGATCCCCAGAGCGGAGAACTGCGGGCGCTGAAAATAGACGAGCGTTATGTGAAGAGTGTCGAGGAAAGAATAGGTCTGAAAACCGAGGAGCAGAGGGATTCGTTCCGCACCTCGATCCGCAAGATCTACGGCCAGAAGATATCGATGGATCCCAATTATGACTTCATGGACAATCTGGAACTGGTCAAAGCGGTCACCGATGTTCGTCTGAAGTCTGATATCGCCGGCGCCGGCAGCCTGATCGGTGCCCTGGCCAACCGCACCAACGAGGAGAACCAGAAACTCTACGATCGCATGATCACGACCATGCTGGACAAACTGGGCTACTGCCGGACCTGCGCACAGAAGACGATCGAATATTTCTGCACGCAGGAAGATGAAAACTAAAATCAATAGGCCTTTTAAGAATATATGCGAAATGATCTGCCTACATATCCGGAAGAACTGAGAGCATCCGGTCTTGACCCCGAACGGGAGGCGCGACTGAGGGCGGAGTTGGCAACGGCGACCGACAGCCATGCAGTTCCAGCGCGCGATGTGCCGATGGACCCCGATCTGGCAGGTTTCAGCCGCGGCCTCTACGAGAGCGGTGATCTGCTTGTCCTGCGTCAGGCGGTGACGCCCTATTTAAGTGCAGCCGGTCTGGCGAAATCACTGGACGAACTGCTGGAGCGTGACCGACAGCGTGAACAGGACGGCTTTCCCCGCAAAATACAGGTCGGCAAACTGGTAAAACCTGGGCGTGGCCGCAAGGGAAAGGTCGTAGTCGTACCGACCACGGTCGAGGAAAAGTTTTTTCACGATCCGACGGTTCGTCCGCCAGGCGAAGGGGGCACGTCGGGCGGCACCGGCGATGAGCAGGAGGGAGAAGTCATCGGTGAACAACCGGTCCGTGATGATGGCGATCAGGACGGTAGCGGCCCGGGAGAGGGAGGTGGCTCGAATCACGAGATGGAATCCTCCGCTTACGATCTCGGCAAGACTCTCTCCGAAAAATTTCAGCTGCCGAATCTTAAGGACAAAGGCAAGAAGCGTTCCTTTACGCGCTACACCTATGATCTGACGGATAAAAATCGCGGTTTCGGCCAGGTGCTGGACAAGAAGGCTACACTGCGCAAGATCGTTGAAACGAACATCGCCCTGGGCAACCTGCCGGATGTATCGGACATTGATCCTACCCAGTTCCTGATCGCCCCGCGCGACAAGGTCTATCGCATCCTGTCGCGCGAAAAAGATTATGAGCCGCAGGCCATGCTCTTTTTTCTGCGCGATTATTCCGGCTCCATGGTCGGAAAGGTCACGGATCTGATCGTAAGCCAACATGTGCTGATCTACAGCTGGCTGCTTTACCAATACGGTGGCCAGGCGGAATCCCGTTTTATACTGCACGACACAGAAGCCAAAGAGGTGCCGGACTTCTATACATACTACAACTCCAGGGTTGCCGGCGGAACGCAGGTTTCCAGCGCCTATCAACTGGTCAACGAGATTGTGGCCCGTGAAAATCTGGCCAAGGATTACAACATCTACGTTTTTCAAGGCACCGATGGCGATGATTGGGACGAGGCCGGCTCCAAGGCGATTCCTGAACTGGAAAAGATGCTGACCTATGCCAGCCGGGTGGGTGTAACCATTGCCGAGCATGGGCAGATGGGAACCACTACTGTAGCACGCTATCTGAACAGCTCCGAACTTCTTAGCAAGAAGCCGGACCTGTTGCGGCTGGATGTAATACAAAAAGATGCCGATGAATCAAGGCTGATCGAAGGCATAAAACGTTTGATTTCCTAGGAGCGGGGTCACCCCGCACCGGGCGCTGAAACAGAGCTCCTACAGATGGGTATTCCATGGAACTGATCAATCAACATACCAAGCGGATCATGGAGGGGTGCAAGGAGCGCGCCCGGGCGGCCGGTCTCTCCTTCACCGACGAGAGCCTGGAATATATCGTCACCAACCGGGACCTGCTGGAACTGTCCCCCAAGGTCATGATTCCGACGCTCTACGACTACTGGGTCCACGACGTGGAGGTATTGCGGGAGCGGGGCAAGTACGAACTCTACCCCAACAACCCCTACGAAACGGTCATCAACACCCGCCCGCCGATCTCCTTTTACAACGACAACAACCCGGACTGGCTGAATGTGATGATTTTCTACCATGTCCTGGCCCACATCGATTTTTTCCAGAACAATCTGTACTTTCGCCACACTTGGGATTATGACTTCACCGGTCAGGCCCTGTCGGACAAACGGGTGATCGCCAGACTCAGAGCCGAAAAGGGGCGCTGGGTAGATTATGTGATCGAATTTGCCAGGGGCATCGACAACCTGGTCGACTTCCATGGTGAACTGGCGGACCTTTTTACACCTCCGGAGGCGGACTGTTCTTCTCGTCTCAACTATTATTTCGATCTGTTTCTGCAATCGGAGAAAAAGATACCGGTCAGCGAATATATCAAAGAGGTCAATCGCTACAACGAATGTCTGAAAACCTATGGCGAACTGGGTGAAAAAACCTTTTTCGCCGAGGCGGAGCGGCGCTACCCGGAACTGGAGGCGCATTTTGCCAGAGCCATGGATACGCGCCCGGCGAAAAAACGGGACCTGCTCCGTTACCTGCTGGACAAGTCGGAATTTCTGGCCAGGGACGAAAATATCTGGATGCGCTCGATCCTGGAGATCGTTCGCAAGACATCCATCTTCTTCCAGCCTCAAATCCGGACCAAGATCCTGAACGAAGGCTGGGCCAGTTATTGGCACGAAACACTTTTTTTGCAGGATGACCGCATCAAGGGACATGAAGTGGACTTCGCTAGGGTTCATGCCGGCGTTACATCCATGCCACGGGTCGGTATGAATCCGTATGCACTGGGGATGCGGCTTTTTACCCATATTGAGGAACAGGCCGACAAGGGGCGCATATCTTTTGATTATCAGCGACTGGCAAATGCCGACAGCCGCAAACAGTTCAACACCGGTGTCTCAACCGGGAAAGATTTCATTTTCAAAGTTCGTGAGAACCTGTCCGATTATCTGTTTCTGAAAAATTATCTTGATCAGGATTTCATTGACAGACACAAACTGTTTGTCGCCGGCAAGCGGCTTGATCAGCAGCGCATGGTTTGGCAGTACTACGTCAAGAGCCGCAAGGCGAAGGATTATCTGCAGATGATGCAGGATTCGCTCTATCACCCGCCTGTCATCAGCGTGGATCAGACCAAAGGAATCGAAGGCAGCTTGTACCTGATACATAAATTCGAGGGAAAACAACTGGTGCAGGAATATATCGCCAACACTATGGTCGGGATCGAATACCTGTGGGGCGGCCCGGTACATCTGGAAACCAGTGAGGCCCAGATTCTTCCTGCACCGGCGGCACCGGCAAAAACAGATGAAGCGCTGGAGGGGGAAATCGCCTGGCAGCGGGTCTTATATTCAATGAATGGCAAAGTATTATCCAAAAAGAAATTCTGACTGGTGATATATGTCTAATGTGGATAAAGCAATAAAACACCTCAATCGAAAGATCAGCGAGCGGGAGCACTGCCAGACCATCCCCTTCGATGACTTCCTGAAGATCCTGGCTATGCAACCGGCGACAGTCGTTCGCAACGTGTTTCAATGCTTCCATGACATGATCAAATCCTCCGTCGGCGAAGGACGCGACGAGTATCCCGATGATCCGGAATCGATCAACTATGTCTCTTACGACTGTCGTAACCTGTTTGTTAAAAATACGGACCGCCCCTTCTTTGCCGACCGTCTGTTTGCCAACCGCCTGATCAACCATGTCGATGCGATGAAAGGGAGCGCCCGACAGAACAAGATCTACATCTTTGAAGGCCCCCCCGGTTCAGGCAAGAGCACCTTCCTGAACAACCTGCTGCTGAAATTTGAGGAATACGCCAACAGTGACGCCGGCAGACGCTATGAGGTCGTCTGGCGCCTTGACCGGAGGATATTGGCGCAGATCAATGAAACCCAGATGTCGTCTTTTGTAGACCGACTCTCCACTCTGCTGGATGAATACGAGCTGGGTCAGGCCGAACTGGCCGAGATGAAGAATTCCCTGCACCGCCCCGGCGATTATGTGGAGATAGCCTGCCCATCCCACGACAATCCGCTGCTCCTGATTCCCAAGCGGGACCGGCGCCTGTTTTTCGACGACCTCTTCGAAAATGATGAATTCAAGTGGAAACTCTTCACCAATAAGGAGTTCGAGTGGGTCTTCAGCGAAAGTCCCTGCACAATCTGCAGCTCGATATATGAGGCCCTGATCCAGCGCCTGCCCAGTTCGATGGAAATCTACAATATGATCCATGCGCGACCCTACCGCTTCAACCGCCGTATGGGGGAGGGAATCACGGTTTTCAATCCGGGCGACAAGCCAATGAAACAGAACATCAAGACCAATGAGCAACTGCAGCGCAAGATCGACACGTTGCTGGGAGACAGCAACGCGGTCAAGTATATCTATTCCAACTTTGCCAAAACCAACAACGGCATCTATACCCTGATGGATGTGAAATCCCATAACGCCGAGCGCCTGCTGGAGCTGCACAACATCATCAGCGAGGGGATTCACAAGGTCGAGGATGTGGAGGAAAACGTCAGGTCGCTCTTCATCGCCCTGATGAATCCTGAGGACGAGAAAATCATTGAAGGTTTTCAATCCTTCAGCGACCGGATCGAATATATCAACATCCCCTATGTAATGGACCTGAATACCGAGGTCGAAATCTACCGCAACATTTTCGGCAAGCATATTGATGAAAGCTTTATCCCCCGAGTTCTGCACAACTTCGCCCGCGCCATCATCTCGACCCGCATGAAAGCCACATCCGAGGCGCTGCTGGAATGGATCGGCGATCCGATGAGATACGGCCAATACTGCGACGAAAACCTGCAGATCCTCAAGATGGAAATATACACCGGCTATATTCCAACCTGGGTCTCGGATGAGGATCGCAAGCGCCTGACCGCCAAACGCCGACGACGGATTATCGATGAATCGGAAGAGGAAGGAGTAACCGGTTTCTCAGGCCGGGATTCGATCAAAATCTTCAACGAATTCTACTCGGCCTATGCCCGCAAGGATGAACTGATATCGATGTCAGCCCTCACCTCCTTCTTTACCAAGTGGCGCAAGGATCTGTACGAGATGCTGCCGGACGGTTTTCTGAATTCACTGCTGCGAAACTACAACTACACCGTACTTCAGGAGGTCAAGGAAGCGCTTTACTACTACAACGAGGAGCAGATTGCCCGGGAACTTCTCAATTATATGTTTGCGGTCAGCTTTGAGATGGGCTCGGTGGCGGTCTGCCGCTTCACCAATGACAAGCTGGAAATCAACGAAGAGTTTCTGCGCAGTATCGAAAGAAGAGTGATCGGCTCTGTCGTTGAGGATAATGCAAGGCTTCTGTTTCGGCGGGAGACCCAGAAGGAATACGCCGGCAGAACCCTTACCCAGGAGATTCTGGCCGAAGGACTGGACCCCAGGGAAACCGGTCTTTACAGGACACTCCACGATCGCTATGTCCACAACCTGAAGGAGAAAGTACTGGACCCGTTCCTCGACAACCCCAACTTCCGCCGCGCTATCAAGGATTACGAGACCGATGCCTTCAAGACCTACGACAAGCGCATTCGGGATGACGTCTCGTTCCTGATCAACAACCTCTGCGGAGCCAAATTCCATTATACCAAGCAGAGCGCCAGAGAAGTCTGCATATATGTGATCGACAACGACCTGGCCCGCAAGTTTTCGTCGTAACTGCAACCCTTCAAAAAACCGGCAGCGCTAACAGGCTTGACACAGGATCGCGGCAATGATCCGAAAGCCCGTGAGCAACTTTGCAGAACCTTCCCCCTCACAACCATATGCGTTTGGAATAAAGACTTGAATTTTTTTTATTTTGACTGCATTCTTTTCCAGCTGTAATTCCTGCATATATGCCTACTTCTGCATTATATTTCAACGAGCCTGATATTCCCATGGAGATTAATAAACATGAAAAAGCTCCTTCTGACCGCTCTTATATTTCTATTCGTTGCCGTGCTGTCTGCCTGCAGCGGCAGCAGCACTCAAAATATAGACTATGCCCCCACTGCTGTCGGACCTTCAGGACTTGACATGAAAGCGGCTGTTTACAAGACCACACTACCATCCGGAAACACGTTGACGATAACCACCGACCAGTCTGGCCAGAATGTTAATGGCGCCTATACGATTAAAAATGGAGCGACAATAGTTTCCAGCGGAACCGTTGGTAATTCAGTTTTTCAGCTTACACTTATCGGGCACAAAAATTTCGGCAACCCCTGCCCGGATGAGGCGATAACGATTGTTCCGAGTAACATCAACACGGCCCGCAATGAGGCTGACATAACTGTTTCCGGGCAAAAGAGCTGTTCGGAGTCACTGTTACCGCCGATAATCAGACATATCAGCAAACCAGTGACAGCCACGATGTTTTCAAGGGGAACCATCAGCACAAATCAGGAGTTATCAATTTCTGTTGTTTCAGGCGACAACGTAAACTTCGTTGGTTCAGTTATTTTGGATAATACATTACTTGCAATTTCCGCAACCGGAACAATTGTAGGCACGGTCACGAATTCAGGTGCCGGACCTGATACAGCTCCTGTTGTAGAGATAAACAATCCGTTGGCGTCTGGTTTTGTTTTTACCCGCGCAACCAATTTTTCCGGGCATTTCTTTTCTGCTAATGACAACATCACAAACATCACTGGTCAAATCAAGACTGCCAGCTTGGGCAGCCAGCCTTCCATCAACGAAATCAGTGTAACGGTTTTCACTGATATTACAAATGCCCTGTTATTGGGCCCAATATCCAGCTTCACAGCGTCACAGAGCTATATCCCGCTGTAACTTCCACCACAGCAAGCAACAAGACGCGCGAACTGCTATCAAAAGGATTCGATTAAAGTGCTTATCAATCTGGTTGCAATCCACCCCTGCCCCTCTCCGCAATCGGTGCCACTGGCAAATGCCTTTCTGAAGAGTATCGTCAGGGAAACGCCTATAGATGTCTTCCTGAACGATTTTTTTATTGGCCAGAATCCTGCCAGTAGTGCCGCTCTGATCGCTGCATCGAATCCTTGTGCAATCGGTTTTTCAATGTACGTCTGGAACCGGTCTGCCTGCCTGGAGATGGCTGATGAACTGAGAAAGCTGCTGCCGTCAGCCCTGATATTTGCAGGGGGCCCGGAAGCGACCGCCGATCCGGCCGGAGTGTTGAAGGACGGGGCCCTGGATTTTGTGATCGTCGGCGAAGGTGAAGCGCCTTTTGCCGCACTCTGCCGGCAACTGATTGGCGGCAGGGAACTGTCGGGTATTCCGGGCGTCATCCTTTCCGGAGAAACACCCTGCCCCCCACTCCCGCCCATTGCCAATCTCGACTTGATCCCCTCCCCTTACCTGAACGGAGTTCTGGACACTCGCAACTATACCGGCATCCTCTGGCAACTGGCGCGTGGCTGCAGCTTTGCGTGTGATTTCTGTTTCGATGCCCGTGACAATCATGGTGTGCGGCGCTTTTCTCAGGAACGGGTCGAAGCCGAATTACAGCACTTCGCCGCGGCCGGTGTGTCCCAGATTTTTGTGCTGGATTCAACTTTCAATCAGGATGCCAAACGGGCGAAACAGATACTGCGTTTGATCAGAAAGATCGCATCGCAGATCCACTTCCACTTTGAAGTGCGCAGCGAATTCATCGATCGCGAGATGGCGGAGTTGTTTGCCCGAATCACATGTTCATTACAGATTGGCCTCCAAAGCGCCGACCCTCTAGTTCTCAAACAGGTCGGACGCTCATTCAACCGTGATGATTTTTCTCGAAGAATCGGACTCTTGAATGACAGCGGAGCCGTTTTCGGTTTCGACCTGATCTACGGATTGCCGGGCGACACGCTGAACGGTTTTTTCAACAGCCTGGATTACGCCCTGTCACTCTACCCGAACCACCTTGACATCTTTCCGCTGGCAGTCCTGCCCGGCACCAGACTTGCCGCCCAAGGAACAGAACATGGCCTGAGGTGGCAGACATCTCCGCCCTACACGCTGTTATCGACAGACAGTTTCGGCAGCGCAGATCTGGCAACCGCCAGACAGCTGGCTAAAGCCTGCGATATTTTTTTTACCAGGGGCAAAGCGGTGGCCTGGTTTAATGCTGTTGTAGAAGTATTACAGCTGAAACCATCAGAGTTCATGCAGATCTTCGGCGAGTGGCTGGTCGCCAACAGGGAAACAAACCTTTCCGAAAGTGACTTGAGCGATGACGATATCTGGAAAATGCAGAGACTTTTCCTTCAGCAACTTTTCAGCCATAATAACATGAAGCGTTTTCTTCCTATCGTTCTGGACCTGGTCGATTACCACTACCATTACGCCGCCGCCCTGCTTGCTCCGCAACCACAGCAGGTCAAGGCTCAACAATCCGGGGTTGGACTACTGAATACAATCTTTCGCCTCACCCCCTCAACCCAATCGGCACATTTCCATTATGAAATTCAGGAAATCCTGGACAGCGGCGCTCCCAATATAAGTTGGATATATAAGCATCTTCGGGCGGTTGACTCCCATGCCGTCATATACCCCAAGGATGGCTTTGTCTGTACCGAATCATTGGATGTATCCTTCTATTCCCTTCTTGAGCAGATGAATGGAAAATCAACGACAGGAGAGTTGCTGCACAAACTTGGACTCAAGCTGGATGACGTTCATGATTTTCTGCTGTTTGCCCAGCAGGAGGGAATCATCGTACCCGCCTGAAGTCAGGTGGCAATAATTACCGAAGCCGTTTGCAAAATTACGCAAAAAAGTTGCATTTTATGAAAGTATTTAGTATATCATCTATCTCTTTATTGATTGGGTTTGAATTTGCTCCGATTTTGAAAGGTGTTTATCGTCATGCATGACAAGATCAAAATTTTTTCCGGCAACTCCAATCCTGTATTGGCCAATAAAATCTGCGCCAGCTTGGGAGTTCCGCTGGGTGCTGCCAGGGTACGACGTTTCTCCGATGGTGAAGTTCTGGTCGAAATCGGTGAAAATGTCCGCGGCCGGGATGTTTATGTAGTCCAGTCCACCTGCGCGCCGACCAACGACAACCTGATGGAACTGCTTGTCATTACTGATGCATTGAAACGCGCATCGGCGGCGACCATTACTGCCGTTATCCCCTATTACGGCTATGCCCGCCAGGATCGCAAGGCTGCACCACGTACACCGATTACAGCCAAACTGGTAGCCGACCTGATCACAACCGCCGGCGTAAACCGGGTTGTAACAACAGATCTGCATGCCGGCCAGATTCAGGGCTTTTTCAATATTCCGGTTGACAACCTGTATGCAGCACCGGTCATTCTCAACTACCTGAAAGACCGTTTTAGCGGCGAGCAGGTTGTCATGGTTTCTCCGGATGCGGGCGGTACAGAGCGCGCCAGAGCCTTCGCCAAGCGATTGAATTACACTCTGGCCGTTATTGACAAACGCCGCACCGGCGCCAACGTAGCCGAAGTAATGCACCTGATTGGTGACGTTCGCGGTAAAATCGCCATTATTCTGGATGACATGATTGATACGGCCGGCACCCTGACCCAGGCCGCCAAGGCCCTCAAGGAAAATGGCGCCAAGGCTATCTACGCCTGCGCGACACATGGCGTACTTTCCGGTCCTGCTATCGAACGAATCAATAACTCTGACATCGAAGAAGTAGTTTTAACCGACACAATCCCTCTTGAAGACAAAGAAGCAAATTCTACCAAAATCAGGATGCTGTCCGTAGCCGACCTTCTGGCTGAAGCCATCCGACGCATCCATGAGGACGAATCGGTAAGCTCACTTTTTGTTTAGTAACGAATTATATAATCAGAATAGGGCGGAATGAACCGTCACTACAAGCGGAGGAATAGTTATGCAACAGAAACAAATGAACATCGAATTACGCACCAAGACCGGCACTGGCGTAAGCCGCAGACTCCGTAACGCTGATATGATTCCTGGTGTAGTTTATGGCAAGGGTGTAGACCCGATGCCGGTAAGCATCAAAATTCGTGACCTGCAGGCAGCTATTTCCGGCGAAGGTGGCCAGAACAATCTGATCACACTGGTTGGCGGAGGCGCTCTTGACCAGAGCATAGCCATCGTTGTAGATCTGCAGCGCGACCCAATCAGAAAGACCTATAAGCACGTCGATCTCCATCGCATCAATCCCAATGAAAAAATTCGTGTAACAGTTCCTGTTGTTATCACGGGCATTGCAATAGGGGTCAAGGAAGGCGGCATGCTCGATCTCGCTCATCACGAACTGCACGCAGAGTGCCTGCCTGGCAATATACCTGACCATATCGAAATAGATGTTACCGACCTCAAATTAGCGCATTCGATTCATGTTGGTGATATCATTCTTCCTGAAGGGGTTACGCTGCTTGACAAATCCAACATTCCGGTTGTCAGCATCCTCGGTCGCATCAAGGAAGAAGAAGAAGTTGAAGTAGTAAAAGAGGAAAAAGTAGCTCCGGCAGCTGCCTGACCCGAGCGACACGACAAAACATGAGCACATTTATCATAACGGGGCTGGGAAATCCTGGCCCCACCTATCAATGGACCCGCCATAACGCGGGTTTCCTTTTTTTGGATCAATTGGCAAGCAGCGAGAGCACCTCCATTACCCGCACATCGTTTTCCGGGTTGACCGGAGAATGGAGCTACGCAGGCCATAAGCTGATCCTGCTCAAACCGCAGACCTTCATGAATCTCTCTGGCAAAGCGGTCATGCAGGCGCTCCAGTTCTACAAGCTCCCCATTTCCCAGTTGATTGTTGTTCATGACGAACTCGACCTTCCCTACGGTTCGATACGTTTTAAACAGGGTGGCGGACATGGTGGACATAATGGGCTACGCTCCATCATCGAGCAACTTGGCAGGAACGATTTTATCCGGTTACGCATCGGCATTGGAAAGTCACCTCACGGAGATACGACCAGCCACGTCCTGGGCAACATCCCGCCAAATCAGATGGAGCATCTCCCAAATATCCTTGAAGGCGGCATAAACATGCTCAAGATGATGTTGGATGAAGGAATCTCCAAGGCTATGAGCCTCAATAACAACAAAAATTTTCTGGAAGGATAGATCAATGGCTATCAACTGTGGAATCGTCGGACTTCCCAACGTCGGCAAATCTACCATCTTTAATGCACTGACCTCGGCAGGCGCCGAGTCAGCTAACTACCCTTTCTGCACCATTGAACCAAACGTGGGAATTGTTCAGGTGCCGGATCCCCGAATGGATAAGCTTTCTGCAATTGTCAATCCTCAGAAAATACAACCCACCACGATTGAATTCGTGGATATTGCCGGACTTGTCAAAGGCGCCAGCCAGGGTGAAGGACTCGGCAACCAGTTTCTGGGACACATACGCAGCGTTGATGCCGTAGTACATGTTGTAAGATGTTTCGACGACGACAATGTTGTTCATGTCAACGGCCGTGTATCACCGGCCGACGATATCGAAATTATCAACACCGAACTTGCCTTGGCTGACCTGGACACCATCGAGAAAAAAATACAGCGGGCCGAGAAGATGTCGAGGAGTGGTGACAAAAAAGCCAAGGAAGAGGTTGAGTTTTATCTTCGTGTCAGGGCGCTGCTTGAACAGGTCAAGAAACTGCACGGCGTTGCCCAGAATGAAGATGAGCGCCTATGGATGAGAGATCTTCACCTTTTAACCGACAAGCCGGTACTTTATGTAGCCAATGTTTCCGAGGACGACCTGGAAGGAAATCATCCCAACGTCGCCAAAGTACGTAAGATCGCCGCAACGGAAAATTCCGGTGTGGTCGTTATCTGTGGTAAGCTGGAAGCCGAGATATCCGAACTTGACGGTGAAGAAAAACAGGCCTTTCTGACGGACATGGGATTGGCAGAAGCCGGCCTGGCTCGCCTGATTCGCAACGCTTACTCGCTACTGGGGCTGATCACCTACTTTACTGCCGGTGTCAAGGAAGTTCGTGCCTGGACAATTGTTAAAGGCACCAAGGCCCCCCAGGCAGCGGGCGTTATCCATACTGACTTCGAAAAGGGTTTTATCCGCGCCGAAGTGATCGGCTTCGATGATTACATTGCCTGTAATGGAGAGAGTGGCTCGAAAGAAAAGGGGCTCATGCGGTTGGAGGGCAAGGAATATGTTGTAAAGGACGGAGATGTCATGCACTTCCGCTTCAACGTCTGATTCCTGATTATTAAAAGTTTGGAAAACAAAAGCCCCGGTTTTGCCGGGGCTTTTGTGTAGCGGTAATAGGCTTGTTTAAATCCGTGTTACATTGGCTGCCTGCAGCCCTTTAGGCCCTTTGACGATATCGAAACTAACCGCATCGCCTTCAGCCAAGGATTTGAAACCTTCACCAGAAATAGCGGAGAAGTGTACGAAAATATCCTCGCCCTGCTCCTGCTCAAGAAAACCGAAACCTTTGCTGTCGTTAAACCACTTTACTCTGCCTGTTGTCATGCCACTTCTCCTTCTGTCCTGCTTGTGTAATACACTCATGATACCACGAGTGTTCGAACTCGTTATTTAATTTATGTAAAGTACTATAATTCTTGACAAGCTCTAACTTCAATTTATCTAATCAATATCATAGTTTTTAAAGTTTGTATGCAAAAAAAACTGCTGTTTTCATTTTATTAACGTCACAAATCATGCCGATCCGGAATAAATATATCAATCAGCTCAAGCACGCTACTGCATCATTTTTTATTGAGCATAAACCTAATACATGCTATTCTATCAAGCTATTTTGTGACTATCCAAACTGCAGGAGATAAGCGAATGTTCAGTTCCCTCATCAAGAAATTCATCGGTAGCAAGAATGAGCGTGAGCTTAAAAAAATGTGGCCGATCGTTGAAAAGATCAATAGCCTGGAGTCTTCTGTTTCCAAACTGTCCGATGAGCAACTTAAAAACAAGACATCTGAGTTCAAGGAGCGGCACACCAAAGGCGAGTCACTGGATCTGCTGCTGCCCGAAGCATTTGCCGTCTGTCGCGAAGCCGGAAAGCGCATTCTGGGGATGCGCCACTTCGATGTACAGCTGATCGGTGGAATGGTGCTGCACTCCGGAAAGATTGCCGAGATGAAAACCGGAGAAGGCAAGACTCTGGTTGCCACCCTGCCCGCCTACCTTAATGCCATTTCCGGCAAAGGTGTCCATGTCGTAACCGTCAACGACTATCTGGCAAAGCGCGACTCCGAGTGGATGGGCAGGCTGTACAGCTTTCTGGGATTAAGCGTGGGTATTATCGTCCACGGCATCGAAGACGAACAACGACGCCTTAACTATGCCGCAGACATTACCTATGGAACAAACAACGAATTCGGCTTCGATTACCTCCGCGACAATATGAAGTTTGACCTGGATGATTATGTTCAGCGCGGTTTTAATTATGCCATTGTTGACGAGGTTGACTCGATCCTGATCGACGAAGCCAGAACACCTTTGATTATTTCCGGTCCTACGGAAGAGTCAACCGACAAATACTATCTCATCAACAGTATTATACCCAAGCTGGAAAAGGGTGAGGCTATCGAAGTAGAAGCAAATACCCTTTCCGGCAAGCGCAAACAGTACAGCGGCGATTACACCATTGATGAAAAGGCCAAGAGTTCGACCTTGACGGAACAAGGCGTCCTTAAGGTAGAAAAACTGCTCAAAATTGATAACCTGTATGACCCGCGTAACATCGAGATCCTTCACCACGTCAACCAGGCGCTGCGAGCCCATTCCATGTACAAGCGTGACGTTGACTACGTTGTAAAAGACGGCGAAGTAATGATTGTCGACGAGTTTACCGGGCGCCTCATGCCGGGACGCCGATGGTCGGATGGGCTGCACCAGGCCATCGAAGCCAAGGAAGGGGTCAATATTGAAAACGAGAATCAGACTCTGGCGACCATCACCTTCCAGAACTATTTCCGCATGTACGCCAAGCTTTCGGGCATGACCGGAACTGCCGACACCGAGGCCGAAGAATTCCACAAGATATACAAGCTGGCCGTGACTGTTATTCCAACCAATCGCCCTCTCCTTCGGCCGGATTTCCCTGATGTAATTTACAAGACCGAAATGGAGAAGTTCAAAGCTGTTATTGAGGACATAAAAGAGCATTACACCGCCGGACAGCCATGCCTGGTCGGTACGATCTCGATCGAAAAATCGGAAGTGCTGTCCGAACTTTTGAAGCAGCAGGGCATCCCGCATAATGTACTAAATGCCAAACAGCACGAACGTGAGGCTGAAATTGTTTCCCAGGCGGGGCGCAAAGGTGCCATCATGATTGCCACCAACATGGCCGGGCGCGGCACCGATATCGTTCTGGGCGGAAACCCGGAAGCCATGGCCAAGCAATGGTTGAAAGCCAATCCTGAAGCCACAGATGAGCAATATCAGGAGATTATCCAGAAATTCAAGGCCGAATGTGCTGCGGAACACGATGAAGTCACCAAACTGGGCGGTCTTCACATTCTCGGCACCGAACGTCACGAATCACGCCGGATCGACAACCAGTTGCGTGGCCGTTCCGGACGTCAGGGAGACCCAGGCTCATCAAAGTTCTACCTGTCGCTGGAGGATGACCTGCTGCGAATTTTCGGATCCGAGCGCGTTTCCAAGATAATGGATCTGCTGAAGATCGAAGAGGGTGAAGCTATTACCCACATCATGATCACCAAATCCATTGAAAATGCGCAGAAAAAGGTCGAGGCCCATAACTTTGATATTCGCAAGCATCTGATTGAATATGATGACGTCATGAATAAACAGCGCGAGGTCATCTACACCCAGCGCCGGGAAATTCTGGCCGGTCAGGCGATCAGAGAGAGTTTTCTCGAGATGCTGGACGAAACTATCGACGATATCGTAGCAACCTACGCCATCGAAAAAACCCCGGCCCAGGAATGGGATTGGCAGGGAATTGGCGAGATGGTTTTCAAGTGCTTCAATCTGCAACTCGACCTCCCCGGCGATTTACTGAACAGACTCACCCCGGTCAACTTCAGCGACACTCTCAAAGAGCAGGCACAGGCCATCTTTGATTCCAAAGTCCAGGAAATGGGAGATGAACTGATTGACCATCTGATCAAGGTCATGATGTTGCAGGCCATTGACAGCCACTGGAAGGATCATCTGTTGAATATCGATCATCTCAAGGAAGGCATCGGCCTGCGCGGTTACGGCCAGAAAGATCCCAAACAGGAATACAAGAGAGAAGCCTACAACCTTTTCATGGATTTGATGATCCGGATCCGCGAAGAAGTTGTCGAGCGGATTTACTGGGTCCAGCTTGATCATGGTGGTGAAGAAATTGAAGAAATTGCTGAAGAACAGCGCAGCAAAAAACTGATATTCAACCTGGTCGGAGACGACGAACGGGTTCAGGAACCGGCCAAAAGCCAGAAGACCGCCGGCAGAAATGACATCTGCCCATGCGGGAGCGGAAAAAAGTATAAAAAGTGCTGCGGCAAATAAGATCAGGTGGGATCAGGTTTATTCTCCAATCTGATTCTTCGAGGGTGAAATGGATATTAAGGGATTTCAGTTCTCTGCCGTTGAGGCAGCCATAAAAAAACCAGGCCGCAAAGACCTGGCGTTGATATTTACCGAGGTCCCGGCCGTAGCCTGCGCCGTATTTACCGTCAACAAGGTCAAAGCGGCTCCGGTACTTTTATCGGAAGAGCGGATTAAAACCGGAACCGCCCAGGCCCTGCTGGTTAACAGCGGCAATGCAAACGCCTGCACCGGTGAGCAGGGCCTGCTCGTTGCCAAAGAGACATCACATCTGGTTGCAGCCGAACTCGTCATTTCAGATGAAGCCGTACAGGTTTCATCCACGGGAGTCATCGGTGTACAGATGCCGCTGGATCGGATCAAGGCAGCGCTTCCAGGTCTGGTAGAAGGACTGCCTTCCGGCACTCTCGACGATATCGCCCAGGCGATCATGACTACCGACACATTTCCAAAGATGGAAGCACGCAGCGGAGAAGCGGGCGGCGTCGGCTATACCGTAGCGGGCATTGCCAAAGGTTCCGGCATGATCATGCCCAACATGGCCACCATGCTTTCCTTCATCATCACCGATGCCAACGTCGAGCCAGTCTTTCTGCGACAGGTATTCCGCCGGGCAGTCGATACATCATTCAATGCCATTACCGTTGATGGTGACATGTCCACCAATGACACCTGCCTGATAATGGCCAACGGCATGGCCTGCAATCCGCTAATAATCAGCGCAACGCCCGAGGGAGATGCCTTTGAAGCTCTTCTGCGCGACGTGCTGCTCTCGCTGGCCAAGCAGATTGTCAAGGACGGCGAAGGGGCAACCAAGTTTGTCGAGATCCGGGTTACCGGCGCGTCCTCCGATTCCGACGCCAAGCGGGCCGCCATGTCCATCGCCAACTCCAGTCTGGTCAAAACCGCTTTTTTCGGTCAGGACGCTAACTGGGGACGCATTTTTGCGGCGGTCGGGTATTCCGGTGCAGCGGTTGACCAGTCGCGGCTTTCACTCCGCTTTGACGATGTTTTCATGGCACAAAACGGCATTTTTGCCGGAGGAGATGCAGAAGCGCGCGGCACAGAAGTATTGAAAAAAGCTGAATTTACCGTCACGGTGGAACTTGGACTCGGAAGCGGTGCAGCCACCGTATATACATCAGATCTGTCACATGAATATGTCAGCATCAACGCCGATTATCGGACTTGATTTCCAGCCGGAACAGAAACAACTCTCGAAGCCTCCGCATCTGGGAGGCTTTTTTATCGCATACCGGGGTTACATAGCGTGCGCCTTCTCCTGATTTGTTTCACACTCTCCATCATCTTATCCCCCACCGCCCTGCTGTACGCCACAGACGAACTGATGGATGCCGGAAGAGCCTCATCGATTGACTTCATGCTGGACAATGCCATCCGCCGGGGACTGATCGCCGGTGGCGTAGTTGCGGTCGGCAACCACAGAGGTCTGCTCTACAGCACAAGCCTCGGCCGACTTTTCCCGCCCCCCGAATCCCCCCAACTGACAGAGCGGACATTATTCGACATAGCCTCGCTGACCAAGGTCATTGCAACAACCCCGGCTATTATGAAACTGCTTGAAAACGGCCGAATCAATCTGCTGGACCCACTGACCCGCTGGTTTCCTGAACTGGAAGGTTCCGCTTGCGAAGATATTACGATTCTCAATCTGCTGACCCACACATCAGGAATTGATGACATGGATATTCCAAGCGATGATTCGCTCAATAACACTCTGAAAAAGACAGCGGCCCAAAACAACGGAAAAACTCCCGGCAATCGTTTCCGTTACGCCGACATAAATTTCATACTACTGGGCGAACTGGTTCAGCGAGTGACCGGCACTTCCCTGGACAAGTTCTGTGCAGAACACATCTATGCCCCGATCGGTATGGCCGACACCATGTTTCTGCCGCAGTCCCGGATGTCCGTATCAATTGCCCCAACGACCGGAAGCAACAAGATGCTTCTGGCAGGAGTTGTTCAGGACACAAATGCACAAAGACTGGGCGGAGTAGCCGGTCATGCGGGTCTGTTCAGCAATGCAGCAGATTTATCCAGATTTGCCGCCATGATCCTTAACCAGGGCAGATACAATGGAACACAGTTATTCAGCAATCGCGTTGTGGCACAGATGACAGCACCCTACTTTTACAGTAACGGCCGCATCGTCAGGGGCTTGGGGTGGGACATCAACTCCCCCTTTTCCGCTCCACGTGGTAACCACTTTTCGGACATGTCATTTGGACATACCGGTTACAGCGGTTCTTCAATCTGGATCGACCCGGAGCAGGATTTGTTTGTGATCCTGCTGACGATTCGCCTGGACTATCAGGATGTGCGGCAATTTAACAGACTCAGAAGTGATATATCTACCTTGGCTGTTTCGATTTTTTCCCATCCTAAAATGACCGACGAAATCCTGGGAAACGTGAAAAACCCCTAAAACGTTAATAACTTGACACGTTACCACTCCTGTGCTAGTTATTTTCGGCATTCAAATTCTTCCGTATCCACTCAGCAAGGGAGGGATCGATGAGCATTAAATTGCTGGTCGCCGACGACAGTATCACTATTCAGAAGGTAATCGGCATCATTTTCGGAGGAGAAGATTATTCCCTTACGATCGTCGATAACGGCAAATCTGCCATCGAGAAGGCCCGCGAGATTTGTCCGGATGTTTTATTGATAGATGCCCTTATGCCGGGAATGACCGGCTATGAAGTTTCTGAAGCGGTTCGAGCCACTCCTGCCCTGGCAAACAAGCCGATCCTGATTTTGACCGGCTCTTTCGAGCCTTTTGATGAGGAGAAGGCTAAAAAATGCGGCGCAGACGATTTCCTGGCGAAACCATTTGAATCACAACAGATCGTGAACAAGGTAAAGGAACTGGCGGAACTTGGCGCGGCACGTGAGCACGCAGTTCCACCACTGCAAACTCCTGTTGATTCAACTCCTCATGTCATTTCGACCACATTTGCAGAGGCTTCAGAAACGCCGGTCTTTGCTCAGCAGACTGCAACGACACAAACATTTGCCCCTACCGACATTTGGGGAGCGTTCACCCCCGAGATTGAATCACCGGTCACCCCAACAGCCGAAGCCGCGCAGTTTGCTGCTGCCCAGACTGCAGCACCTTTTGAATTTGCCGCTGAGCCGGATGTCTTTGCAATAGTCAATGAAGAATCCGGTTCTCAACTTGTGCAACCGGCCGCTGTACCGGACGCGTCACCACAGAATACAGGATCCCAGTGGATCCCGGTCGAAGAGCACACCTTCGAATTTGAAGAAGAAACCGTCCCGGATCTTCCTGTTAGCGCTTACAGCGAGCAGACATCCCACACACGGGATTCTGCCTTCGGCGATATTGCGTTTGAAGATGACGAACCGCTCCAGACAAGCACAATTGCTGCACCTGTTTCTGCTCCGTTTGTCGAAACTGCAGCAGCGGAGTTCAGCGTTGCGCAGCCTGTCTCTTCTTCTTTTGACGAACCGGCTCCAGCTTTATCAACTCCACTGGCATCCGGTGAAGAACAGCTCCAGCCTGATCAGACTACCACTCCGGAGTTTTCAACACCCTGGGCGCTTCCTGCCGGCGAGTTTCCGGCGCTTGCCGTAGTTCCGGCTGCATTGAGCGAGGATCAGCTAAAATCGGCCATCTCGGCAGCTTCAAAAGAGGTTATCGAACGGATCGTTTGGGAAGTAGTCCCGGACCTGGCCGAAGCGCTGATCAAAGAAGCCATCCGCAAGATCAGGGAAGGTCAGTAGGAACTGTCTAAACCACAGAAATAATACTTGCAGACGGGGATGCTAACACATCCCCATTTTTTTACCCGAACCGATAAAACGTGAGGATTTGTTATGATTAGAAACGCGATTGCCAAGATTGTCGAAAGGGAAAATCTGACAGAAGGTGAAATGATTGAAGTCATGAACCAGATCATGTCGGGCGAATGCACACCGGCCCAGATCGGATCTTTCATTACCGCCCTGCGCATGAAGGGTGAAACGGTCGAAGAGATCGCCGGCGCCGCGCGGGTCATGCGCGAACGGGCCACCCCGATCCGGGTCGGCCGAGGTGTACTGGACATCGACCGCGACGACATCAACATCGACCGGGAAACGATCCTGGACGTGGTCGGCACCGGCGGCGACGGAACCAATACTTTCAACATCTCCACCACCGTTTCGTTTGTAGTTTCGGCCTGCGGTGTCAAGGTGGCCAAGCACGGCAACCGCTCGGTTTCCTCGGCCTGCGGCAGCGCCGATGTGCTGGAGAAACTGGGCATCAACCTGGACGTTACCCCCGAAACGGTCGAAAACTGCATCGCCGAGATCGGCATCGGCTTCCTGTTCGCCCCGGCCCTGCACGGCGCCATGAAGCATGCTATCGGTCCGCGCCGCGAGATCGGCATACGCACGATCTTCAACATCCTTGGTCCGCTCACCAACCCGGCCGGAGCCGACTGCCAGGTCATGGGCGTCTACCGGGCCGAACTGGTGGAATTGCTGGCCGGAGTTCTGCACAAACTGGGCTGCAAGCATGGTTTCGTTGTGCATGGCTCGGACGGCATGGATGAGATGACGCTGACCGGCGAAACTCTGGTGGCCGAAGTGACCCCTGCCGGAATCAAGATGAGCTCCGTCACGCCCGAGCAACTGGGACTTTCCCGTTGTCCGATGGAGGCGCTCAAGGGTGGCGATGCGGTCGCCAACGCTAAAATAGTACAGTCAGTCCTGCAGGGGGAAACGGGGCCACGGCGCGATATCGTTTTGTTGAACGCAGCCTATGCGCTGGTGGCAGCCGGCAAGGCTGCCACACCTGCGGAAGGCATGGCCCTGGCCGCCGAGGCCATCGATTCCGGCCGGGCGCTGCAGCAGGTGGAGAAACTGGCGGCGCTGACGAATCAGGGTTGATTTCATAGAACGAGGAACGCGCGTAGAAGCTGGCTGAAACTCTTCATTGCAATTATCGGCAATTGCGTTAAAAAAATAAAAGGTAATGAAACCATGACAACCGACACACCCAATATCCTGAAAGAAATAGTCGCCCACAAACAGAAAGAGGTAGCAGCGGCCAAAGCGGCCGCTTCGATCAACGAGCTACAGTCCCGCATACTTGACCTGGAAGACTTACCGCGCGGCTTTGAGCGGGCGCTGCGCAGTGCGGCGGCCTCGAACTGGACAGCCATCATTGCCGAAGTCAAAAAGGGCTCTCCCAGCAAGGGGATTATCCGTCCCGACTTTGATCCGCTGGATATTGCCAGCACCTACCAGGACAACGGCGCCACCTGCCTGTCGGTGCTGACCGATGAAAAGTTCTTCCTGGGGCACCTGCGCTTTCTGGCACTGATCCGCGAGGCGGTTTCCCTGCCGCTGCTGCGCAAGGACTTCATCATCGATCCCTACCAGATCTACGAGGCCCGGGCAGCCGGTGCCGATGCGATCCTGCTGATCGCCGCGATACTCGACCTCCAGCAATTGCGGGAGTTCCAGGCCGTTGCCAGTGAAAACCATCTGGATGTGCTGCTGGAGGTCCACGACGAGGCCGAGCTGGAAACGGCCCTGCTGACCGACTGCAAACTGATCGGCGTCAACAATCGCAACTTGCGCACCTTCCTGACCGATCTGGACACAACCGGTCGCCTGGCCCGCCTGCTGCCGGAAGATTGTCTGCTGGTGGCCGAGAGCGGCATCAACAATCGGGCCGACATCGTACGGCTGCAGGCCGACGGAGCCAGGGCGTTTCTGGTCGGAGAAGCAATGATGCGGGAAAACGATATCGGGGCAAAGCTGCAGGAATTACTGAACGACTGATAGGCCAGGGAGAAGTAATATATGGTGAAAAAAAATGGAATCGGCTTGGCGGTCATCGCCTTTGCAGTGTACATCATCGGCGGCATAGGCACCTTTGGCGGCCTGGCCTTGATTTTTTTAATGAAAAACAAGGATCTGTGGGGCTGGGGTGAGGGGCGTTCAATCGGCTACCTGATTCTTTGTGTGGGCCTCTGTCTCTCGATCCTGGGAGTTCTTTTGATGAGGGTTTTCAGAAACCGCGGGCTGGCCTGAAGCCCGCGGAATCCTGATTAAAATCATCTATATCCTTTTTCCTTCAACATGCTGATGGACTGCAGCAATTCAAGCGCCCTTCTGAGCTGATAGTCTTTCTTCAGGTCGGTATCTTTGGCAACTCCGCCATGGGGCGACTCTTGAATTTTTGGTTGCGGTGCGTCCTGCTTGCCGTCTGAAGCAAGGCTTTTTTCCAGATCTTTCTCCTTGACCTCCAGCCCCTGCTCTTTTGCCGGCAACGGTGTGATGTTGGGCACCTCCACGTCCGGGACAATTCCCTTGGCCTGTATCGAGCGACCGCTGGGGGTGTAATAGCGAGCCGTAGTCAGCTTGAGAGCGGCATTGCCCTTCATTGGAAAGACGGATTGCACCGAGCCCTTGCCAAAGCTCTGCATGCCCATCACGATGGCGCGCTTGTGGTCCTGCAGGGCGCCGGCCACGATCTCCGAAGCGCTGGCGCTGCCGCCGTTGATCAGAACAACAATCGGATAGCGCGCTTCCTTTTCGCCCAGCGTAGCATTAAAGGTGCGACTGTGTTCGCGTCCGCGCCCCTTGATCGATACGATCACAGTATTATTGATATCATCTCCGATAAAACAGTTGGCGACCTCGACCGACGACTCCAGCAGCCCACCCGGGTTATAGCGCAGGTCGATCACCAACCCCTTCAATTCGCCACCCGCTGTAGCATGAAGATCGTGAAGAGCCTGTTTGAATTCAATGCCGGTTCGCTCCTGAAACTGGGAAATCCTGATAAAACCGTATCCGCTTGCGAGCATGCGCGACTTCAGGCTCTTGATTTTAATGATGTCGCGAACCAGGTTAAAAACCAGCGGCTTGGGAGAACCATTGCGCAT
>JACMKN010000263.1 GCA_014380135.1 Deltaproteobacteria bacterium | reverse complement strand
TAGCTTGTTTCCCTCAAAACAGTTTTCGAAGCGCCTCTGCTGAAAAAATATGCATGGCACTGAAACAGATTTGACGTGATGTGGCATTATCGGGTAAGTTGGTCCGTTCTTATGCAGCTCAAGGAGGCGATACCATGCAGACAGTGGCCAAAACCAGCGAGATTCCAAACTTTGGTAAAAAGGTTGTTTCGGTTTCCGGCAGAGAAATTCTTTTGATCAACATCAAGGGGACTTTTTTTGCGGTAGAGAATGAATGTCCCCATCAGGGAAGCCCAATGGGGGCGGCTTTGGTGAAAGATGGCTACATTGCCTGTCCCAGACACGGCTATCGCTTCACCCTGGCTGACGGCAAATGCGCCGAGCACCCCGAATTTGTGCTGACTACATTTCCGGTCCGGCTTAACGGTGAAGAGATTCTGGTCGAACTGGCCTGACACTTGGATAACCTGCTGATTGCGCTATTTATTGCCAGCAACTGCCTGCTTTCCCTGTTAGCTGCCGGCCATGCCCTGCTCTTCAAACGTGATTCTCGCTCGGCTCTGGTTTGGGTGACCCTGACCCTGTCCCTGCCAATAATCGGGCCTTTTTTTTATTGGTGTCTGGGGATCAACCGAATCTCAAGGCGGGCAAGAAGCTGGCAGGAAAGCGGTCGCCGCATAAACGGCACCGATATTTATCCACTGGAGGAGCAGCATGGCGCAGGTATCCTGATTCCGGCTGTGGCCGCTCATTTGCGCGACCTGAATGTGCTGTCCGACCGGGTCGTTACAACTCCGCTGCGCGACGGCAATCGCATCACACTGCTGGAAAATGGAGACAACGCCTATCCGGCCATGCTGGTCGCTATCCGGCGCGCCCAGGAAAGCATCAATCTTTCCAGTTATATCTTCGATGCTGAAGGAATCGGCAGCGAATTTGTGGAACAGCTCAAAGCGGCAGCCGACCGCGGTGTTGAGGTACGGGTACTCATTGATGCACTAGGTGAAAAATACAGCCGCATTTCTCCCACCAAAGCTTTTCACGGCTCGCACGTTCGACTTGCCCGTTACCTCCCCCTTCGCCACGGCGCCTACATCAACCTTCGCAATCATCGCAAGCTGCTGATCGTAGACGGGCGTGAAGCTTTCACCGGAGGGATGAACATCCGTGGTCGCCACCTGCTATCAGAAACCAACCCGGGCCAGGCCATGCTCGATGTTCATTTCTCGGTACAGGGTCCGGTGGTGGCCGACCTGCAGCGTTCATTCCTGGAAGACTGGTTTTTTGTAACCGGCGCAAAGCTGGACTTGCCGCTTTTCTTCCCGATCATCGAACCGGTCGGAAACGCCATGGTGCGCTGCATAAGCGACGGCCCGGACAAGGAGTTCCGCAAACTGGAACAGATCATAATGGGTGCCCTGTCCTGTTCGACGCACTCCGTTAGCATCATGACCCCCTATTTCATCCCTGAGCGTTCGATGATCTCATCCCTTATAACCGCGGCGTTACGGGGTGTGGATGTACGCATCATGCTGCCGGGGCTCAATAATCTTCCCTTTGTGCAGTGGGCCAGCCAGGCTCTGTTATCGGAATTGCTGGCCAGCGGAGTCAAGGTCTATTACCAGCCGCCCCCTTTTGTGCACAGCAAGCTTCTGCTGGTGGACGAAATATGGTCATTGATCGGCTCCGCCAATCTGGATACACGCAGTCTGCGACTCAACTTTGAACTGAATCTAAGTGTAATGGATTCCGAGTTTGCAGCCTGCGTCAGACGGCATTTTGATAAAGCCTTCCTCCATGCCCGCGAAATTTCGCTGCACGAGATTGAAAACCGCCCGCTGCCGATCAAACTCCGAGACAGTTTTTTTCACCTGTTCTCGCCCTACCTGTAAAAAGACTAAAAGAGTATTTTTATCCTGTTGACAATTGCACGATTGGCTGGTATTAGCATAAACATTACTAATTACTTTTATTCAAAAGGAGAATTTCCCATGTGCCTGACAACACTTGTAACCCAGCAAGCCCCTGATTTTACTGCAGACGCGGTCATGCCCGACAATACTTTCGGCAGTATCACCCTTTCCAGCCTCAAGGGGAAATACGTCCTGCTGTTCTTCTACCCGCTGGATTTCACATTTGTGTGCCCATCCGAGATTCTGGCCTTCGACAAAAGGGTAAACGAATTCAAAACTAAAAACTGTGAAGTGATCGGTGTGTCGGTTGACTCCAAATTCACCCATCTGGCCTGGAAAAACACCCTCATCGAAAACGGCGGCATCGGCAAGATCCAATATCCGCTGGTACAGGACCTGAACAAGGAGATCGCCAAGTCCTACGGCATTCTCTTCAACGGCGAAGTCGCTCTGCGCGGTCTGTTCCTGATCGACCCTACCGGAAAGGTACGTCACTGCGTTATCAACGACCTGCCGCTGGGCAGAAGCGTGGTCGAGGCGCTCAGAATGGTGGACGCCGTCCAGTTCTCCGATACCCACGGTGAAGTTTGCCCCGCCAACTGGCAGGAGGGTGAAGATGCGATGAAACCGACTGCCGAAGGAGTGGCTTCCTACCTGGCCAAACACGGCAAGTAGTACGATTCATCCTGCTCCGGTATTTGACAACCGGGGCCAATGAAACTCCCGGGCGCGGCCAGACAGGCCGCGCCTTTTTAAGTGTGCTTTTCACATGCTTTTTGTTGACAAGACAGCACCATGAAATTTATTATAGCGAACTTTGTATAATTAATTGGAATAGCGGGGGAGACGATGGGAAAAACTTATAAAATAGCGGTTCTGCCGGGCGACGGCATCGGGCCGGAGGTTATGAGCGAGGCGCTCAGGGTCCTTGGGGCTGTTGAAAAGAAGTTTGGCGTGACCTTTGAGCGCACCCACGCCAACGTAGGCGGCGCCGGCATAGACAACGAGGGCAAGGCGCTGCCCGAAACGACAGTCAACATCTGCAAGGCCGCCGACGCAATCCTGTTCGGCTCGGTCGGCGGTCCCAAGTGGGAAACGCTGCCCCCCGACGAGCAGCCCGAGCGCGGAGCACTGCTGCCTTTGCGCAAGATCTTCGGCCTGTACGCCAATCTGCGGCCGGCCATCATCTTTCCGTCCCTGACCGGCGCTTCGTCGCTGAAGGAAGAGGTCATTGCGGGCGGTTTCAACATACTGGTCATTCGCGAACTGACCGGTGGTATCTACTTCTCCCAGCCCAAAGGAATCGAAGGCATCGGACGGGAGCGGGTCGGAGTGGACACCATGCGTTACAGCGTGCCGGAGATCGAGCGCATTACCCATGTCGCCTTCCAGGCGGCCCGCAAGCGCGGCAAAAAAGTCTGCTCGATTGACAAGGCCAATGTACTTTCCACCTCGGTGCTCTGGCGCGAAGTCGTAACCGGCATCGCGGCGGAATATCCGGATGTGGAGCTGTCCCACATGTATGTGGACAACGCCGCCATGCAGCTGGTCAAATGGCCCAAGCAGTTCGATGTCATCCTCTGCGAAAACATGTTCGGCGACATTCTCTCCGATGAAGCCGCCATGCTGACCGGTTCGCTGGGCATGCTCCCCTCCGCCTCGCTGGCTGAAGGAACCTTCGGCATGTACGAGCCATCCGGCGGTTCGGCTCCGGACATCGCCGGCCAGGGCATCGCCAACCCGATCGCCCAGATCCTCTCGGCCGGTATGATGCTCAAGTTTTCATTCGGCATGCTGGATGCGGCCGACGCCATCGACAAGGCCGTGGCAAAAGTACTTGACCAGGGCTATCGCACCCGCGACATATTCCAGAACAAGGCTGGCGAAAAGCTGGTGAATACCAAGGAAATGGGCAACGCGATCATCGCCGGTCTGTAGCCTTTCGGTTACATCTATCTCTCTCAAGAAAAGGAACCAGAACTATGAAAGTCGGAATCGTAGGATGGCGCGGTATGGTTGGCTCGGTTCTTCTCCAGCGCATGGTGGAGGAGGGTGATTTCAAGATCGGCATCGAGCCGGTCTTCTTCTCGACTTCCCAGGCCGG
>JACMKN010000036.1 GCA_014380135.1 Deltaproteobacteria bacterium | reverse complement strand
TTGGATTTAACAAATACTGACCCTTTCAAAGATTTCTTGGCAGTCCTGATAAAAAGTAAATGGCAAATTATTTTTACCACCAGAAATAACTATTTAGAAGACTTGAATTATCAATTCATCGAGATTTATCAGATCACCCCAGGCAATTTCGACATACACAATTTGGAACGGACAGAATTAGAGGAAATATCCCTGACCTACAATTTCAACCTACCGGAAGACGGCAAATTATTCGAGTTGATCAAGAACCCTTTTTATCTCAACGAATATTTAAAATTCTATACTGGAGAGAGCATCAACTATAAAAATTTTAAAGAAAAGCTTTGGCGCAGAATAATTTCCAAATCAAACCCAGCAAGGGAGCACTGCTTTATAACGACTGCTTTTCAGAGAGCCAATGAAGGCCAATTTTTTGTTATTCCAAGTTGTGACTCACAATTATTAAATATGCTTGTTAAAGATGGAATTCTCGGACATGAAACAGCAGGGTATTTCATTACGCATGATATTTATGAAGAATGGGCATTAGAAAAGAAAATTGATTCAGATTACATTAGGAAATCGCAAAATAAAAAGTTCTTTGAACAAATTGGAGTATCGCTCCCAATTCGCCGTAGTTTCAGAAGTTGGTTATCTGAAAGGTTGCAATTCAAAGACGATTCCATAAGTCAATTTGTTGCAGAAATTATTTCAGGTGATGACATATCACCTTTTTGGAAAGATGAACTCTGGATATCCATTCTTCATTCTGATCACTCAGCAACATTTTTTGAATTATTCAAAGAGGAGATACTTAGCAATGATCAGGCCTTATTAAAAAGACTGACATTTCTCTTACGGCTTGCTTGCAAGGAGGTTGACAATGACTTCCTTAAGCTGATGGGAGTAGGCGACTTAAATTTGCTTTCCATCAAATTCGTGCTGACTAAGCCCAAAGGGTCGGGCTGGCAGAGTGCTATACGATTTATCCATGATAATCTGGACAAAATCGGCATAAAGAATATTCACTTTGTTCTCCCTCTAATTCATGAATGGAACCAAAAAAACAGGCAGGGAGAGTCAACCAAATCATCCAGCCTGATAGCCCTAAAATATTATCAATGGACAATCGAAGATGATGTTTATCTGTCGCGTGGCGACGATAAGGAAAAACTACTGCAAACCGTTCTTAACGGGGCGTCAGAAATTAAATCTGAATTGGTGGAAGTATTTGAGGAAGTAATTCGAAATAAGTGGAACAATCATAGAGACCCTTATTATGATCTGATGAAAGTAACTCTTGCGAAACTGGAAGCACTTCCGGTTTGGGCAATTCTTTCGGAACATGTTCTAAATATTGCAGACCTGTATTGGTTCTGCTTGCCCCAGAAAGATGAATCTCGTTTCCATCGAATGGATATTGAAGATGAATTCTGCTTAAATACTGGTCACCTCGATTATTTTCCCTCAAGTTCGTATCAGACCCCAATCTACTGGCTGCTCCAGTTTTCACTTCAAAAAACCGTGGACTTTATCTTAGCCTTTACAAACAAGACTGTTGAATGTTTCGCTAAATCACGATTTGCGGAGAATGAGGTTGAAGAAGCGGATGTATTTATTGAGGATCAGTCTATAAGGCAATACATATGTAACAGGCTATGGTGCATGTACAGAGGGACACAGGTGGCCACATGTCTTCTTGAGTCGATTCACATGGCCTTGGAAAAATTCTTCCTTGAGATGGGCAAGAAACAAGATTCCGAGATACTCGAAAGCTGGCTTTTGTATCTTCTTAAGAATTCGAAATCTGCTTCAATTTCGGCCGTAGTAACTAGCATTGTATTAGCGTATCCAGAAAAGACATTTAATGTTGCAAAAATTCTTTTTCAGTCAAAACTATTCTTTCTATATGACTTAAATAGATTCAGTTTGGATCAGACACAAAAAACTTCACTTCTCATGCTGAAAACAAGTTTCGGAGGAGGCAACTATAAGAATGCTTGCCATGAAGAGGAGAGGATAAAATCTTGTGATGAACCACATAGGAAAAGGCATCTTGAAGATTTAGCCTTAAGTTACCAATTGTTTCGGAGCGAAGAAACAAGCGAGGATGAGGCCAACAAAAGACAGCAGGACATTTGGGTAATCTTCGACAAATATTATAGTGAATTGCCCGATGAGTCTGAAGAGAATGATGAAGATAAGACATGGAGACTCTTTCTTGCAAGAATGGATCGTCGGAAGATGAACCTGACAACCGAACTGAAAGATGATGTGGTTCTCATAAATTTCAATCCTGAAATTGATCCTAAGCTCAAGGAATATAGCGAAGCGGCTCTTAAGAAAAGTTCCGAGCCAATGAAATACATGCCATTGAAGATGTGGGCAAGTTACAAAAGGGACAAGGATGAGCGATATAAGCAGTACGAGCAGTATGAAAACAGTCCTCAGCTCGCCTTAAAGGAAGTGAAGGAGATAATTGACAGGTTGAAAAATGGAGAGGATGAAAGCTTCCGACTTTTCAACCATGCAATACCTGGAGACGTATGTTCTGTCTTAGTGATGAATTATTTCGACAAACTATCTGAGGAAGAAAGAGGCCATTGTAAAGATATCATTTTGGACTATGCGCGCCTTCCACTAATGCCTCATTACCAATATCAGATTTCAGATGGTACAGCCTCAGCCATTTGTGCGCTGCCTACATTGCTGCAAAATTATCAGCAGGAAAGGGAGGACATAAAAGCAATTCTATTGCTTACCTTGTTCAATGATTCCTCCATAAACATGGGGGGGGAGCATTATAGTGCATTTCCCATCATGGCAATTCATAAATTGTGGGAAACCCATTTTGACGACATGCACTCCCTGCTCATTGGATATTTGCTTTTGAAACCCAAGTATTCGGAAATGAGAAAGAAATTGCATCAGGAGAGCTACGCAAAAGGAGTTTTTGACTTTCCGGAAGAACAGTTCTGCACGGACTTCTTCAATAAATATGAAAATAATTTAAAGAGCGTTATGGAGAATACGATCTCCGCCAATGATTTAAAGGATGTGAAGCATACAGATTTATATATTTTAAACACGGCCTTTCAGTTAATTCCATTGAAGACGGATAATGCAGAGCATAAGGAATTGGCGCTATCCATCATTTCTACTTTTGCCAACGATTTATTATCTCGTAAGAGGGAAGATAAAGTCGATTATTCCGTCCGTCATTCTTTCTTGGAAAGATTGGCTTATTTTGTTTTGAATTCCTCCGACCAAAATATTCCTGATTATTTGAAGCCGTTTCTTGACAACTTCAACGGCTCTGAAGCCATTGCGGAGTTATTTGAACAATTTATTTTGGCTCAAGACCGGTTGGATTCTTACGAGAAGTTCTGGCAGGTTTGGACTCTATTTTTTGAGAAGGTAGTTGTGCTGGGCAAGAACGGAGATGGACATTGGTATGTTGACAGAATTATAAGGAGCTATCTGTTTGCACAAACTCCATGGAAAGAAACGACAACAGATTGGCATACGTTTAAAGACTGCAATAGCAAATTTTTCGCGGACGTTGTGAAAAATATCGGTCATTGTCCGTCAACCTTATACTCGCTTGCAAAATCGTTAAACGATATTGCAAGCAAATATCTAAATTATGGAATCTCATGGCTGTCCGGAATGATGACTCTCCACAAAAATTTATGGACCGCTAAACTAGAAACCAATACTCAATATTATCTTGAAAATATCGTGAGAAAATATATTTACAAAGAGCGCGAAAAAATAAGAAAGACAAGGAAGTTAAAAGAAGAGGTTTTGGTAATATTGGACTTTCTAATTGAGAGGGGATCTGTGGTTGGGTATATCTTGCGAGAGAATATCTTATAAAGCAGGAATAAGAGCACTAATCTAATTCCAAAAAATGACAAGGAAAAGCGGGGCACTCCCCAATTAAAGGCAGTTCCATGGTCTTTTTAATCTCCTCCGAACATGATACATTTCACCCAATTTAACCCTTGCCCCTCAACAGCCACCCTTGATATTCTTCACCACCATTGCAAACCTCTCTGACCAACCGTATCGAAGGCACCCTATGAAAGAGAAAAAACTGCAAATCCGCAACAGCACCGCCGAGTTCTTGATCTTTACCAAACAGGCGGGCGAAGGCACCATTGAGGTTCGCGTCGATGATGAAACCGTCTGGTTGACACAAAAGCTGATCGGGGTATTGTTTGAAAAAGGGCGCAGTACAATTACCGAGCATCTTAAAAACATCTTTGAAACCGGTGAGCTTGCTGAGAATTCAGTATGTCGGGAATTCCGACATACTGCCGAAGACGGCAAGGAATACGGCACTAAATTCTACAACCTCGATGCCATCATTGCCGTCGGCTTCCGGGTGAATTCATCTCGTGCCGTGCAGTTCCGGCAGTGGGCGACGGGCGTGTTGCGCGATTTTGCCATTCGCGGCTATGTGCTGGATAAGGAACGGTTGAAAAACGGGGCTTTTTTAAGCAAGGAGTATTTTGACAACCTGCTGGCTGAAATCCGCGAGATCCGCGCCAGCGAACGGAAGTTCTACCAGAAGATCACCGATATCTATGCCACGGCGATGGACTATAGTGCGGATGCCGAGACAACCAAGACCTTCTTTGCCGCTGTGCAGAACAAACTCCATTTTGCCATCCACGGGCATACCGCAGCGGAATTGATCGTCAAGCGGGCTGACAGTCGTAAGGATCACATGGGTCTGACCACCTGGAAAAGCGCCCCGGCCGGCAAGCTTCTCAAGCCGGATGTAGCTGTTGCCAAGAATTATCTGACGGAGAAGGAACTGAAGTCGCTTGATCGATTTGTGACGATGTATCTGGACTATGCCGAGGACCAGGCCGAACGCAATATACCTATGACCATGGAGGATTGGGCTGGCAAGTTGAATGCCTTCCTGAGTTTCAACGAACGGGAGATTCTCGACAATCCGGGCAAGGTCACCCAGGAAATCGCCAAAGCTTTTGCAGAGAGCGAATACGAGAAATACCGGATTGTGCAGGATCGCCTGTTCGAATCCGACTTTGATCGTCATATTAAATTGCTGCTGGAAGACGGCAAGTAATACAAAAAACATTACGGTCAAAGAGCTGGAGCGGGAGAGTAGAGGCACAAAAGCAGAAGCTGTCGGGCAATGACGGAAAGAGCAGGCAGGGGGAGGATGAGTAATTCCAATTTCAGATCAGAGATGCACTCAAGGCGGTGAGGACTAAGGCGACGAAGGCATACAAATAGTATGTTGAGGAGCCGAAGACGAGCCAACGAAGAGGGCGCTTTGATATGGAAATGGAATAACATTGATATTGGATATTATCGGCAAGAACCATTTCAGGTTGGATGAGGCAAAACGCCTCCACCAACTGCGTCCATTGACAGGCAGGGTATCAGCGGGGTTGTTTATTTATACTCGCATGAGACACGTCCCTGATTGGCCGTGCCGTCGCAAGATTCAGAACAGCCTGACAAGCAGAAAGAGCCCCAGCATGGCGATGCCGATGGCCAACTTACCGGCCACACCGATCGCCAACCCCACCACGGTGCCGAAACCGGCGCGACTGGCCTGGTCCAGGCTGCGCTGCAGCGACAACTCCCCGATTACGGCACCCACAAACGGCCCGAGCAGGATTCCAGGTATACCGAGAAAAATCCCGACAATTCCCCCCAGGGCGGCACCTGCCATTGCCCGCCGCGAACCGCCATACTTCTTTACCCCCAGGATTGAGACTGCAAACTCCACCAGATAGGTCAGCGCCGCCATGCCGGCCAGGATCAACAGGGTTCCGATTCCTACATAACGAAAGTCTTCCGCCCAGGCCCCGAATAACAGCCCCAGAAACAGAAAGGGAGCCCCCGGTACAAATGGCAGCAGCATACCGGCCAGGCCGGTAAGGGTCAGGATCGCGCCGATGATCCAGAGGATCAGTGATTGTTCAGACATGGGGTATCTCCTGATTGTTGGAGGGAGTACTGAATGCTGTTTTCAGTATGTTGAAGAATATCGTGAAGAATATCGGAAAGCCGTGTGCGGGAAAACCGCTAGCACGGCTTGATGAGGTAGGACTGGGTCAGGCAACTGGAAAGGGTTATCCTCGTCTGACTAAAGTGACGGGAACGTATACCACCGATCCATACATGCCTGACCCTGTCCTGTTTTCTACCCCTTCTCCTTAAGCAATTGTTTCTCAGTCTATAGAGACTTCAGGTATTCGACCAGATCGCTTTTCTCCGGGGCGGTCAGTCCCAGCACCATGAAGGTGTCGTAATGATTCACCACATCCAGCAGCGTGGCAAACCGTCCGTCATGGTAGAAGCCCCCTTTTGTATGACTCCAGAGGCCCTTGAGGGGCGTTGTCCGGTAGCGACCGTCGGGTGACCGTTTTGCCTGGAAGTCGTCATTCAGGGCGGTCAAGCCGATTTCGGCCGGTGTGTGCATATTCCAGCCCGGCTCTGTGAAAAGAGGCGGGACATGGCAGGTGGCGCATTTTGCCTTGACGCTGAAGAGAGTCTTGCCGCGAGCCGCAGCGGCTGCGTCAAAGGAACCTGCCGGTGGTGTCGGCGCCGGGATGGCGAGCTGATAAGATTGCAGGGCAGGCAGCTTCGAGGTGACCAGGTCCGGATTGTTGCGGACGTTGCCGAAGTTCGCCGCGGCGGCGACCGGGTATTTGACCGGGTCGTTCAGTCGGGAATCGATGAAGGTCCCCTGGCCGTGCATTTCGAGAACCGCGACGAAGGCGTTCCAGTAGGTGACCGAGCCCCAACCGGTCGAGGTATGGAGGTTTACACCTGACAGGCCGAAAGCGGGAGGGATCAGGGTCGCGGACGACCCCAGTGCTCCGCCGGGTTTGGCCGCTTTGCCGTCCAGAAAAAGCTGGGCGTCGAACTTGCCCGGCCCCCAGCCGTTCAGGACGGCCCGCACCGTCGCATCATCCACGGTCGGGATGGCAGGTCTCAGCAGGGCAACCACGGCACTCAGGTCGGGGGAGAGGTTAATGATCGCCCCCACATTGAGATCACGGTTGGCCCAGCCGTCAAGGCGGTGACCAATGCCGGGAGCGAGCGAATCGTCAACCGTAGAGTGGCAGAAGGCACACTGGATACCGATCGACTTCATGCTTCCGTCAGGGTTGAAGAATCCGGTAATGCCGAGGACCGCATTCAGCTTGATAAGGGCCAGCGTGTTGGCCGGGTCGTCAAGATTGAGGGTGCCGTTTTTCAGTTGGGCGACCAGGTCACCGGGCAGGGCATCAACATCGACTTTGAGCCCCACGGCCAGGGCGGTCTTCGGGCTCACACCAGCTCCCACCCCGCCGACGAACTTGCTCCCCTCGATCGCCTGGTGAAGCTTGAGGGTATCCCCCCAGAAGGCCTCATCGCCAAAAGTATCGAAGCGGAAGGTCTGTTTCCCCGCATCGACCATCTGTGAAGAGTTTGACTGGGTCAAATCGACAGCCGCTGTAGTACCGCCGCCGCCATCGCTGCCGCAACTTGCCATTATTACCGCCAACAAAGTACCTGTTGCCGCTATGGCGACCAACCAATAAATCTTTTTCATGTGCGTTCCTCCCGGAATGCTGGATTTTCGTAAAACCGCCGGCTGCAGACCGGCGGTTCGTTAAACTGAAAGGGTGGGGGCGAGCTGGATTTGGGTTGTGTTACTTGGCAGGTCTGGCGGCTCGCAACACCGGGTAATGCCGGGTAAAAACCCAGTCTTCGGTATTTTGCTGGTGACAGACGTTGCAGGCAGCGGTGGCTTGCGCCTTGGCGCTTGCCAGAGCTTTGCCGTTCTCCCCCATGAAACTGAAATAGGCCCAGTTGCCCGGTTCTTTGGCGAAGCGTTTGGCGTCCTTCACGGAAGCGGCAATTCCGCTGAACTCTCCGGCAAAGTAGCCATTACCACTGGAACTGCTCTTCGCGCCAACAGTGACAAGTTCCTTGACAAGGACGGTGCCGTTGGGAAATTTGCCGGTTTTCTTGTAGGCGGCATAGCTGGCAGAATCGATGTAGACATGATGGAATTCTTGGAAGGCAGCTTTGCCATCGTTAAGATCGTTGGGAGTGACTGGCGCCCCGACAAAGACCCATTGCCGATAATTTATTGGTATCTGTAGTTCGCCCTTGGCATTGTACTTTGCCGCTCCCTGGGCTGCTTCGACCGGGATTGTAAAAGCGATGGCGGTCACCGCTGCAAGTAGTGCCGTAAATGATTTTGCTTTCCAGGTTCGTGTTTCCGTGCATCGTTGTTTTTCCATGATTCCTCCTTTTTTTTGTGCCTACCACTGAAATTTTTTACAACCAGGAAAAATCTTACCTGTAATCCGACTGATTGCAACATCGGCAGCACGCCTGCGGGGACGGTTTCCAGCCCCCATTCCATTTTTACCATCAGCCTGGCCCTGATAAACAGGGTAAGTGCGTTAACGAAGTCATTTTATGCCAGGCGGATAAAATAACTTCCAATTTACTAAACCTGCTCGAACAGATCCTTGCCAACCCCGCAAATGGGGCACTCCCATCCGTCGGGGATTTCCTCGAAAGGGGTTCCCGGTGTGACACCGTTTCCCATGTCCCCCTCGGCAGGGTCATAGACATACTCACAGATGGTGCATCTCCATTTTTGCATGGCACTTTCTCCTTCTGCGGTTATTCCTGCCAGTGGATACAAGAGACCGGACAGATGTCGATGGCCTCCTGCTGGATAGTATCTTCGGGTGCCCCCGCTGGATCATAGACTTCCGCCTTGCCGCTTTCGGCGAAACGGAAAACATCAGGTACATTGGAAATACAGATCCCGCAACTGATACAGACATCCGCATCGACCCATACTGTTTTCTGCATTGTCTTTTCCTCCCTTGTAAACGATTTGTTTGTACCGACGGTCAATGCCCGCCGGTGATTGGTGCTTCCGGAAACGATCGGTTCATACCAAGTCGCAATCAAACGATTACGTTGTTAGCTGCGTCGGTGACTCCTCAACGTACTGATTGTACGCCTTCGTCGTCACTCTCCTTGCCGCCTAGTACTCATTTTGATTGCAACTCGGTATCAAAGCTCGGCCGCCTTGGGGAAGAGGATGTTGTTTTCCAGGTGAACATGCTTGTGGAGGTCGTCCTCGAACTCCTTGAGCTTACGGTAAGTGAGCAGGAAGGTGTTGCAAACATCGTCCGGTATCGCATATTCCTTCGAGAGATGACGGATCGTGTGGACTGCGTCGCCGATCTCTTCGTGCTCGCGGTAGAGTTTGAGGAGGGACGCCTGTATCGTTTCCCGATCCTGCGCATCCGGCGTATTGCCGGCTATTCTGGCCGCATCGGTTCGTTTGATGGCCGGAAAGAACACCTCCTCCTCTTCCTTCAGATGGGCCGCCATATCGGCTGCAATCTTGTCAAAGATGGTAGCGATCCGGATCACTTCGGGATGATGGCTGCCATGAACCTCGGCGATCTTGTTGGCGTAGGCCGCAATCTGTCCGCTGTTTTCATGGAGATAGGCATGGTGGGTGTTGACAATATAGTCGGCGAGAAACGGCAGCGCCCAGGCTGTATAGTTGTGGCCCCGTTCGGCCGGTTCACTCTTGACCGCCTCAAGTTCCCCGGTTAGCGCGGCAAGATCGAGCCCTTTTTCAGTGCAGATTGCCGCGAGAGTAACCTTGCCGCCACAGCAGAAATCGATACCGTGGCTTTCAAAAACCTTGGCGGTCCGGAAATCGTCAGCGACAATATCGCCGATGGTTTTTGCAGGGGTGTTCCCTGTAGTTGAATCGTGCATGGTCATCTCCTTTGGGCGTTATGAAGCTTGGGTGGTGCTTGCGTATTGTAAAAGTGCGCCTTTTTATATAAGGTATCAGCAAAAATGCACAATGCAACGTTGTTACGCGGTTAAACATATCAGGAAGTTGAGGAAATCATGACACAAAGAAGATTGGCTGCCGGAATCGCAGCAATACTGTTTAGTCTGCCTATACCCGCGATGTCGGCTAACTTTACGATCGATAACCCGGCCGAGAAAATAAACAATCCGGCCGACAAGATAAAAAACCCTGCTGACAAGATTTATAACCCTGCATCACAAATCAAAAATCCGGCCTCCAACATATACAATCCGGCCTCTCGCATGGATAATCCCAGTCCGATATCTCCCCCAACCCAACCCGTTCCTCAACCAACTGTAGCAAAAGAAATAACCAAAAAAATACCTGCCGGACAGATAAAAAAACGGCCGCTGCGTCAAACCAGGCTTGCTATTCCTCAAAAAAGTTATAACCTCAAGACAGTTGGAGCGTATGTAATCGCCGCAAAAAAAGCCTTCATCCGGGATAACTATCCGGAATTCCTTTCCATCACAGAGGATGCTCTGAGACGGATAAGTGCCGGAACGCTGACAGCCTCTAAAAAAGCAAAACAAAAGCTGGTCAAGTACAAGGTTTTCGGATATGGACTACTTGAAAATGATAAAGAGTAAGGAAACTGACTGATAAACATAAAGCATGACAGCAGCAACAACTATGAAAGGAGAACAGTATGAAGAGATTAAAGGTATGGTTTGCGGGAGGTTTGCTGACTCTGGCCCTGGCGCCTGGCGCCGCGTCCGCTACGGGGCTTGAACTGGCAGTCGGAGTCTGGAATCAGTCTCCCAAGGGGGATATTTCGTATAAACCCGTCACGGGGCTGGATAACCTGAGCATCGACGATGATTTGAAATACAGCGACGAGACCAGGATTTTCGGCCGGGCAAAGATCGAACTCCCGCTGTTCCTGCCCAACATCTACCTCATGGCTACACCGTCGGAGTTCAGCAATACCGGCAGCAAGAACGCCACATTCAGGTTCGGTAATCAGACATTTGCAGCCAATGTTCCTTTCACCTCGGAACTCAAGCTGGATCACTATGATGTCGGTTTATACTACGGGATCCCGCTGCTCAAAACAGCAACCGCCGGTATCCTGAACGTGGACCTGGGTCTCAATGCGCGGATTATCGACTTCAATGCGCGGGTTACCGGTCCCACGGTCAGCGGGCTGACCGTCACCGAAACAAAATCGGCGACCATCCCCCTGCCGATGCTCTATCTGGGTGTTCAGGTAAAACCGGTCAAATGGGTCGCCGCCGAGGGAGAAGTCCGCGGCATTGTCTATGAAAAGAATCATTACTATGACCTCATCGGACGGGTAAAGATCAAGCCCTTCGGGCCCCTCTTCGCCGCCGCCGGTTACAGGTACGAAAATGTTAATATCGACCAGGATGATGTCAAGGCCAAAGCCAGTTTCGGCGGGCCCTTCGGCGAAATCGGGATAGATTTCTAATTCCGGTTCTGACCCCGGCAGCAGATTCATGAGTAACAAGGATTAAAGGGGACAGGTTGTTATCGTTATTGATAACAACCTGTCCCCTGTTTGATTCAGTACCGGAAAAGCTGCGGTGGCGTTTCAGCACTACCTTCTTCTTGAGCCACCTCCACCTCCACTTCTGCCGCCACTCCCGCCTCCACCTCGCAAAGATGAACCACCCGTTCTGCCTCCTCTTGAAACTTCTCCGGAAGTGCCTCCACCCCGCGAAGGCGCGATAAACGATCTGCCGCCCCGGTTGGATGGTGCAGTCGATCTGCCGATGGATGGTGCCGTCCGGTGGGGATCATTAAAGATGACCCGGCTGCTTCTCGGTATCCCGGTGGAGATGAAGCCCCTCGGATTGGTTACACCGATCCCGGCAAAGGTTCGTCCGCGAAACCTCTCGGCCGGATCAATCCGGAAGACCCGGTGTCTCCTGAGATCGTTGAAATGATTCGATACGAAAAACACCCGGTCACGGACGAAAACAGACTGGTGGAAGTCATTCAGGATGAAGAATCCCGGGAACCAGAACCCGGACCACCAGAACGGCGAAGGTACCCAGCCGTACAGATGGTAATAAGAAGAAGGGGGCGTGTAATAGGTCACCACCGGCGGGCCTTCTTCCATGTAGTAGTTGTTAATGACCGCCGGGTCGGGATAGCTCCCGCAATTGGGGGGCTTGCACGAATAGGCGGCACTTTCTTCATGGGGCTTGATCGAAAGACCAAGCTCGGCCTTGACCTCTTCGAATCTCTTCAAGGCCTCTTCCCGTTTCATCGGCAACTTGCCGGCATCCGCGGCATCACTCACCGATTTATGTAACTCGGCGATTATATCCGGAGTTACGGGATAATCGGCAATCCAGCCATTAGTCGGCATGATGCCCGCATCCGCCAGGCGACTCTCGGCTTCAGCTTCGTCCTCACTGGCTTCCAGGGATAAGGCGGGCGCCAGTCTGAGCGCAAAGCTCCCCTCCCGGACAAGCTCCTGTTCGATCGGCGGCGGGGCAACGCCCGTCTCTTCCGCTTGCGCATGTCCAATAATCGGGCTCAGAAGCAGAAACAGACTTGCGATTATTGCCAGGCACCCTCCAATTCGAAATCTTCTCATGACGCCACCTCTCTTTCTTATGACAATCCGCCTTGAAAGCTCCAGCCTCACTGAATATTATAACGCAAATGACCAGCAATGCGGGATCTAAAGATTAAAGACAGTACCTTTCAAACGGTTGCCAAGTTATCCGGCTCCGGAAGCAGGGAGAATAGTCTGCCGGCTTGTCATGCATAAAATCGGGATTATAATATAGTCATGATTAATTAATAGTCGGCAAGGGGAAGATCATGACGACGGAGCGAAGTCCGGGGGCGCTGTTGCGCCAGGCAGTGAACGAAGAGCAGCCGCTGCAGCTGGTGGGAGCGGTTAACGCCTATACCGCTCTATTGGCCGGGCAGTGCGGCTTTCGCGCCATCTACCTGTCCGGGGCCGGGGTGGCCAATGCCTCCTTCGGACTGCCCGACCTGGGGATGACCACCCTGAGCGATGTGCTGGAGGATGTGCGGCGGGTCACCGGCGCCAGCCGGCTGCCGCTGCTGGTGGACGTGGATACCGGCTGGGGACACGCCTTCATGATCGCCCGCACCGTGCGGGAGATGATCAGGGCCGGCGCGGCCGGCATGCACATCGAAGATCAGGTGGCGGCCAAGCGCTGCGGCCATCGTCCCGGCAAGGCTCTGGTCACGACCGGCGAGATGGTTGACCGGATCAAGGCGGCCGTGGATGCCCGCAGCGACCCGGCTTTCGTGGTCATGGCCCGCACAGACGCCGTGGCTGCCGAGGGACTGGAGGCGGCCGTCGAGCGGGCCTGCCGTTACCGCGAGGCTGGAGCCGACATGCTCTTCCCCGAGGCGCTGACCGGGCTGGAGCAGTACCGGCGTTTCGCCGGAGCGCTCGACATACCGCTCCTGGCCAACATGACCGAATTCGGCCTGACTCCGCTCTACAGCCTGGAGGAACTGAAGTCGGCCGGTGTCGGGCTGGCGCTCTATCCGCTCTCCGCCTTCCGGGCCATGTCCGCGGCGGCCCTCAAGGTCTACCGGACCATCCGCCGGGACGGTAGCCAGCGGGCGCTGCTGGAGGAGATGCAGACGCGGGCCGAACTGTACGAGGTTTTGGGCTACCACGACTATGAACGTAAGCTGGATGAACTTTTTGAGAAACAAGGTTGAAGGATGAGGGATGAGGGATGAGGGATGAGGAAGGTTTTGTATTCATAATTCATCCTTCATAATTCATCCTTAAAAGAAAGGAGTCCAAACTATGTGCGCATCAAAATACAGCCCCGGTCTGGAAGGGATCGTGGCCGGACAAACTGCAATCAGCACGGTGGGCAAGGAGCATGTCGGCCTGACCTACCGCGGCTACTCGATCAACGACCTGGCGGAAAAGTCCACTTTCGAGGAGGTGGCCCACCTGCTGCTCTATGGACACCTGCCCAACCGGGGTGAACTGGACGCCTTCCGCACCCGCCTGATCACCAGGCGCTGCCTGCCGCCGGGCTTGAAGACGGTCCTGGAGCAGCTGCCGGCCAGCGCCCACCCGATGGATGTGCTGCGCACCGGCTGCTCGGCCCTGGGCGCCATGGAGCCGGAAACGGTGGACAACGGCCAGCAGCAGGTGGCGGAGCGGCTCTTGGCCAGCTTCCCCTCCATGCTGCTCTACTGGCACCACTACCACACCTGCGGCGAGCGCATCTCGACCAGGAGCGCCGAGCAGAGCCTGGCCGGCCACTTCCTGCACCTGCTGCAGGGCCAGCCGGCGCCAGACCTGCAGCGCCGGGCGATGGACGCCTCCCTGATTCTGTACGCCGAGCACGAGTTCAACGCCTCGACCTTCTCGGCCCGGGTGACCGCCTCGACCCTCTCCGACTTCTACGCGGCGGTCACCGCGGCCATCGGCACGCTGCGGGGACCGCTGCACGGCGGGGCCAACGAGGAGGCCATGCGCCTGATCAGCCGCTTTGCCACACCGGAGGAGGCCGAGAGCGCCCTGCGCGCCATGCTGGCGGCCGGTGAGAAGATCATGGGTTTCGGCCACCGGGTTTACAAGAAACAGCTCGACCCCCGCTCCCCGATCATCCAGCAGTGGGCCCAGCGGTTGGCCGAAGCGGGCGGCGACCCGACCCTCTACCGGGTCTCGGAGCGAATCGAACGGCTGGTGCGGGAGGAGAAAGGGCTCTATCCGAACCTGGACTTCTACAGCGCCACGGCCTACCACCTGTGCGGCATCCCGACCCCCATGTTCACGCCGGTCTTCGTCTTCGCCCGCATCGCCGGCTGGTCGGCCCACATCATCGAGCAGCGCGCCGGCAACCGCATCTTCCGTCCGGTGGCCGAATACACCGGGCCGGAGGCGAGGGATTACGTGCCGCTGGAGCAGCGGACATGACAACGCAAGCCGACCTGAATATCCGCCCCGAATTTGACCGTGAGATGGTAGAGATCGCCGACTACGTGGCCGATTACGTCATCGACAGCCGGGAGGCGCTCGACACCGCCGGTTACGTTCTGCTGGACGCACTGGGTTGCGCATTTCTGGCGCTACGCTTCCCGGAATGTGCCCGCCTGTTGGGGCCGATCGTTCCGGGAACGGTTGTTCCCGATGGGGTGCGGGTTCCCGGAACCGGTCATGTCCTGGATCCGGTCAAGGGGGCCTTCGACATCGGCATCCTGATCCGCTGGCTCGATTACAACGACACCTGGCTGGCCGCCGAGTGGGGTCACCCCTCCGACAACCTGGGGGGCATCCTGGCCGTGGCCGACTTCGTCAGCCGCCGCAACCAGACCCAGGGACAGGCGCCGCTCAAGATGGGGGCTGTCCTGGAGGCCATGATCAAGGCCCACGAGATCCAGGGGGTGATGGCGCTGGAAAACGGCTTCAACCGGGTAGGGCTGGATCATGTCGTGCTGGTGAAGCTGGCCAGCGCCGCAGTGTCAACCCGCCTGCTGGGAGGCGGAAAGGGGGAGATCGTCAATGCTCTTTCACAGGTCTGGGTGGATGGCCAGAGCCTGCGCAGCTACCGCCAGGCCCCCAACGCGGGGCCGCGCAAGTCGTGGGCCGCCGGCGATGCCACCAGTCGGGGGGTCCGGCTGGCAATGATGGCCATGCAGGGGGAACCGGGCTATCCCTCGGCCCTGACCGCCAGGGGGTGGGGCTTCCACGACGTATCCTTCAAGGGGGAACGCTTCAAATTTCCGCGACCCTACGGCTCCT
>JACMKN010000262.1 GCA_014380135.1 Deltaproteobacteria bacterium | reverse complement strand
ATGTCCAGCTGTATTCCGGCAACGTTTTGAATGTCATTAGCCTGGACGATATACTTGCCGCTGCCCGAAGAAATAATGGTCACTGTTCCTTTGCTGACGACTGCAGTCGGTGTTGCTCCGCCACCACCTCCACCTCCACATCCCCACAACATAGCCAGGGTTACCAGCATCAACAAAGCCCGAAGTTGTTTCCGTAAATTGATGTAATTCATGCCTATCTCCTTTTTTCTTCCCGGTGATTATTAAAGTGTACGAATACCTGTAACCCGTTTGAAACCTGCCAACCTGTTATTGTATTTGTCGGAATATGTTGCATGAGCGGACTAAAGTCAACAGATTCTTATAATGGCTTGCTCAGGTATTCCAACACTTGAGTACGTTTGGCCGGATCAGCAAAAATCGGTTGCCTTGAAGCCTGCATTCGGAGCATATAAGATCGTTTAACGAACCGACATGACCGGATATGTGCTGCGGAGGCGCGATGCAATTCTTTATAGATCCCTATTTTCCCGATGATATCAACGCCATTGGAGATTCCGGCATGGCCGGATTTGATGAGAAACGGACACTGTATTTCTCTGGCAGCAAAAACTTTTTAACCTATTATCGTGAAGAAATAAAAAAACGACACGACGCCGGTGCCAGCGGTAGTGAAGTTACCCACCTGCTCTGCGATATGATGGATGAAGTAAACAACAAACTGTTTCGCTCGATCATCTACGACCTGGCCGGCGGCGACGAAATGCTGGAACATATTTCGCTGGTCGCGGTCGGAGGATACGGCCGCGGCGAGCTCAATCCCTATTCGGATATCGACATCATGTTCCTGCATGACGGCACGAAACCGACGGCAAGGATCGAGGATATAGCCCTGAAGCTGCTTTACCTGCTGTGGGACATGCGCCTGGAGGTGGGCTACTCGGTCAGGGTGATTGCCGACTGTATCGAGATGGCCGCAGCCGACGGCACGGTCAAGACGGCCCTGATGGATGCCCGCTTCCTTTCGGGCAGCCGACAGCTGTTCGACAAACTTCACAAGACTATCTTCACCCAGATTCTTCCCAAATCCAGTGACAAGTTCATCAAGGAGAAAATTTCCGACATGAAGGCCCGCCGCGACAAGTACGGTTCCACTGTATATCTGCTGGAGCCGAACCTGAAAGAGGGAGAAGGAGGTTTGCGCGACCTGCAGACCGCCATGTGGGTGGCACGCGTCAAGTACAAATTTTCCGATCCGCGCGAGCTGATCATCAAGGGCATCCTGATGGACGATGAGCTGGAACTGCATGACGCCGCGCTGAGCTATCTCTGGCGCATCCGCAACGAGCTGCACTATTTCAGCGGACGCAAAAATGACCAGCTCACCTTCGACGCGCAAGTTCATCTGGCCGGTTTCATGGGCTATAAGGACCGTGGTCGGGTGCTGGCGGTTGAAGACTTTATGCGGGACTATTACCGGCACGGCAACAAGGTCGAGCACTTCACCTCCAGCCTGGTTTCACGCTGTATCTGGCGCGACGAGGGCGCCCTGAAGATTCTGGGCTATTTCGTGCGCAGACCGGTCGGTGACGGCTGTTTTGTGCTCAAGGGAGAACTGATCATACCGGACGAATCAGTCATCGAGAAAAATCCGACCGTTCTGATGCGTATCTTCGAGCTGGCCCAGAAACACCGCGCCAGCCTGAATATCCGTGTGAAAGGCGCCATCAGAAAAAATCTGCACCTGATCAACGACAAGTTTCGCCGCAATCGCGAAGTGAACCAATCCTTCCTGAACATCCTGCGGGCAGCTAAAGATGTTACCGACACACTGCGCCAGATGCACCACCTGGAACTGCTGAACCGCTACATACCCGAACTGGAGAACATATACTGCAAGGTTCAGCACGACATGTATCACATCTATACCGTTGATATTCATACGCTATTCGCTGTGGAACAGACCGAGAAAATGCTGAATGGCGAATTGAAGGAGAAAATGCCGCTGCCCTGCGAGGTTGCGGCCCAGATCGGCAAACCGGAACTGCTGATACTGGCGGTACTGTTTCACGACATCGGCAAGGGCGATGGTGGCGGCCACGCCGAAAAGGGTGCCGCAATGATCCCGACCATCGCCCGTCGCATGGGACTTTCCCGCGAGGACAGCGAACGCCTGGAATTCCTGGTGCGCCAGCATCTGCTGTTTGCCCACATTTCACAGCGTCGTGACCTGAATGATGAAAAGATGATTGCCCAGTTTGCCCGCCAGCTGGAAACCAGCGAGAACCTGAAGATGCTCTATCTGTTGACGGTTGCCGATGTACGCGCGGTCGGCTCGGATGTCTGGAGCAACTGGAAGGCCTCCCTCTTCCAGGAACTTTACGAAAAGGCCTTCAGCATCCTGGATCGGGGCGAGTTCCAGCAGGAGGCCAGCAGTGACCGGGTCAAGTCCATCATCAAAAAAGTCGCCGAGATGTTGGAAAACGACTTTTCTACCGGCGTGGTACGGGAGGAACTGAAGGCCGTACCGGTACGCCTGCTGCTCTCCAACACCCCGCAACTGATCTGCGAACACGCCCGCATGCTGATCGGCCAGGAACAGAACGGCATCCTGATGCGGATTGCCCATCAGCCGGAAAGCGGCTACTCGGAATTCACGATCTGCGCCCACGATATGCCGGGACTGTTTTCACTGATCACCGGCGTGATGGCCGCCAACGGCGTCAACATCCTGGGTGCCCAGATCAATACCAGCAAAAACGGCAAGGTGCTGGATATCCTGCAGGTCAATTCGCCCCAAGGCCTGCTGATTACCGACGATCAGCGCTGGGGCAAGATTCAGGATGACATGCGGCGGGTCATCCATGGCGAGGCCAGGGTGGCGGAACTGGTGGCAAAACGCCAGCGGCCGACTCTGCTGACGTCACGCCCGGCGCCCCGTTTTGCCACCAGGATCGATGTTGATAACGAGGTTTCCGAAAACTATACCGTCATGGATATTTATACCCATGACAAGGTCGGTCTGCTGTACCTGATCACCAGCACCCTGACCGAAATGGGACTCTACATCGGTGTCTCGAAGATATCGACCAAGGTGGATCAGGTGGCCGACGTATTCTATGTTCGGGATATCTTCGGGCACAAGATCACCTCCGGGGATAAATTGACAGAGATTCGCAGTAAGCTGATCACGGCAATCGATGAATGGGTGTGACAGATGACAAACCAACCTAACGATCCACTGCACGGCATCACCTTGAAAACCATACTAACCCGACTGGTGGAGGAGTATGGCTGGGAGGAGTTGGGCAGAAGCATCAATATCAGATGTTTTACGCATGACCCCAGTATCGCTTCCAGCTTGAAGTTCCTGAGAAAGACCCCCTGGGCCAGGGATAAGGTCGAAGCGATATATCTGCAGTGGAAGATTAATGACGAGTCCGGCAGAGAAGATCCAAAGGAATTCAAACCATGAACAACTTCCTGGACCTGTTCCTGAGCTATCTGATCGTGGAAAAGGGGCTCTCGGACAATACCCGCAGCGCTTACAGCCGTGATCTGACCCGTTATCTCGATTTTCTTGAAAAAGAGGGACGACAGACACCGGCGGAAGTTTGCTCTCTGGATGTGGCCTCCTTTATCGGTGTTCTGAAAAACCGGGGCATTGGTGCTCGCAGCCGCGCCCGCTGCCTGTCCGCCATCCGCATGTTCCACAAGTTCCTGATGGTTGAAAACCATGCCGACAGCAATCCGGCCTCGATTATCGAAGCGCCGCACACGCAAAACAAACTGCCCCATTTTCTGACCGGTCCGGAGGTGGATGCCCTGCTGGCTTCCTGCAGCGGAAAGAATGCCGATGATGTGCGCGATCTGGCCATGCTGGAACTGCTCTACGCCACCGGACTGCGGGTATCAGAATTGGTCAATCTCAAACTGCGCGAGGTCAACCTTGATTCAGGTTACCTGATGACGGTCGGCAAGGGCAACAAGGAGCGCCTGGTGCCGATCGGCGAATCGGCCTGCCGGCAGGTTACGCGCTACCTGCAGGATGTCCGCACTGTTCTGGATCCGCTGAACCGGAATCCGCACCTTTTTCTCTCGCGCCTGCGAGATGCCATGAGTCGCCAGGCCTTCTGGAACATAATTAAAAAACGGGCGCTGACGGCCGGTATCCGCAAAAACATCTCGCCACACACCCTGCGTCACTCATTTGCCACACACCTGCTGGAAAACGGCGCCGACCTGCGCAGCGTGCAGATCATGCTGGGGCATGCCGATCTGGCCACTACCCAGATTTACACCCATGTAACCATGGAACGCCTCAAACGTCTGCATCAGCAGATCCATCCACGCGGTTGACATCAGCCAGGTCCCACCAACAGTGATACATAGTTTTATTGACACGTTTTATGATTTAGACTATATCTAAATTTATTTCAAACACTTAGGCAACATCCGGCACTCATACATCTATGCCTGAACAATCCAGCCGCAACCAAAATCAGAACACTCTGTCAAACTTGGGCAAAGTCGGGTCGAACCTGCTCGATTCGATTATCAGGAGGGTTTCCAATCCGGACACTTCCCGACGCAACCGTTTTATCATACTGGCCACCACGGCACTGCTGCTAACCCTGACAATTCTCCCGAGCCAACACCTTTCAACCTTCTCATACAAAACCGGCGATATCGCCACCTCGGATATCCGTGCCACCCAGGACCTGCTGGTCGAAGACCGCGCCCTGACCGAACAGCGCCGCAAAGAGGCCGGCAACAGTGCACCGGTGGTCTATAACCTGAACGACCGGGTCCAGTCGAATATTTATGAAAAGCTTGAACAGGCCCTGGTAGTCATACGGGCCGGGCGAACCGGGCAGAGTGAATATAACACCGCCGAGTGGCGTGCTCTGCTGCTTCCGCTGCTGGACACGGAACTGAAAGCGCCTGAAATTCACGCACTGACACGGATCAAGTCCGACAAAACCTTTCTGGCCAGTGTCATGACGTTGTTGAACAACCTTTATCAACACAGAATTGTACTGGACGGCAAGGTTTTCCAGACCGATGCGCGCCGCGGCATAGAAATTGCCGACAACAACGGTCACACAATCGGCAGCGGCGACATGACCACCGCCTTCACCGAGATCGGAGAGGCCCGCAAGATTGTGGGTGGATGGCGCTACAACGGCCTGGAAGGTGCTTCCGACAATGAGCTGATATCAGCGGTCATCGCCCGGATCCTGCTCCCTAATCTGTTCTATAACCGAGAGGCTTCCGAGGCCCGCGTCAAGACGGCCATGGAGACAGTGCGACCGGTGCTCTTCAAACTGCAGAAGGGCGAGATGGTTGTCCGGACCGGTGAACGCATCACCCCTGAACAGGCCCACAAGCTTCAGGCACTCTTTGGAGACCAGCAGGGTGGCAACCGGCTCTTCACGGCCATCGGGACGTTCGCGCTGATCATCGTGCTGTTCTACTTTCCCTACCGTTTTGCCTGCAAGAACATCCGCAAGTTCAACCCCAGCAACAAGGATATCCTGATTGTTTCTCTGCTGATCATCGGCAGTTTCCTCAGCTTCAAGACAGCCCTGCTGATCAGCCATAACATCGGACCGGTTTTTCCGGCGATAGAGACGACCAACTACTTCTACCTGTTCCCGTTTGCAGCCGGAGCGATGATTGTCCGCATCTTCATCAACTCGGAAGTTGCCCTGGTTTATTGTGCAACACTGGCCCCGCTGCTGGGAATCATGTTTGAAAACAACATGATGGTAGTGATTTACTCACTGCTGGGAAGCATCGTCGGCGCCCACGGTGTCCGGCATTGCACCAATCGCGGTACGATCTATGCCGCCGGACTCAAGATTTCTGTCGTCAATCTGGCTCTGGCACTGGCCTTCCAGATATTCAACAACGCCATATTTACAACCCAGACGATCTACGTCGCTTTATTTGCGTTGTTGAGCGGCATCATCAGCGCCGGCTTTGTGTCCGGTTTCGTTCCGGCCATAGAAACCCTCTTCCAATATACAACCGACATCAAACTGCTGGAACTGGCCAACCTGAACTCACCGGTTCTGCGCGAACTGATGATCAAGGCCCCCGGCACCTATCACCACAGTGTTGTCGTCGGCAATCTGGTTGAAGCGGCGGCCGAATCCATCAACGCCAATCCTTTGCTGGCACGGGTGGCAGCCTATTACCATGATATCGGCAAGGTCTCCAAACCACATTACTTCATCGAAAACCAGGCCGGTGAAGAAAACCGGCATGACAAGCTGGCGCCCAGCATGAGCGCCCTGATCCTGATCTCCCACCTCAAGGAAGGAGCAGAAGTAGCCCGGGATAAGCGGCTCGGACAGCAGATCGTTGATATTATCCGCCAGCACCATGGCACCGGACTGATCAGATTTTTCTATGAACGGGCCAAGGCTCAGGCCGATGCCAGCGGCAGCCTGGTCGATGAAAAGGATTTCCGCTATCCGGGACCGAAGCCCCAGACGCGCGAAGCCGGTATTGTCATGCTGGCCGATTGCGTTGAGGCCGCCTCCCGCACCCT
>JACMKN010000261.1 GCA_014380135.1 Deltaproteobacteria bacterium | reverse complement strand
CTGCCGGAATTGCCGGAGCTGTGCCGGAAGCGCTTCATTTCTGAACTGGGGCTGCCGGAATACGACGCCGAGGTGCTGACCGCCAACCGGTCGCTGGCGGAGTACTTCGAGGCCGGTGTGGCGGCCCACGGCAATGCCAAGACGGTAGCCAACTGGATCATGGGGGAAATTACCCGCTCTCTTAATGATAGCGGAACAGCGATACAGAACTGTCCGGTCTCTCCGCAGCAGTTGGCCGAGCTGTTAAAGCTGATTGACAGCGGGACGATTTCCGGCAAGATTGCCAAGACCGTTTTTGACGAGATGTGGAAGAGTGGCCAGTCTCCGCAGTTGATTGTTGAGGAACTGGGTTTGCTGCAGGTCTCGGACAGCGGAGCGATCGAGGCTATCATCGATGAGATCATGGCTGCCAATTCCGGCCAGGTCGAAGAGTATCGCGGCGGCAAGGAAAAGGTCTTCGGTTTTTTTGTCGGTCAGGTTATGAAGGCCAGCAAAGGGAAGGCCAACCCGGCGGTGGTAAACGAGCTGCTGCTGGACAAACTCAAGGGGTAGGATGGAGGTTTTGCATGGGCCGGACCGTTATGATTGTTGATGATGCCCTTTTCATGCGCAATATTCTGCGCGGAATTGTTGTTGAAAAAGGGTACATTGTGGTCGCAGAGGCGGCCAGCGGCATCGAGGCCATGAAAAACCTGCATACCCATCAGCCGGATATCATCCTGCTGGATATCATCCTGCCCGATTCCAACGGCCTGGATCTGCTGCAGTCGATTACTGCGTCCTACCCGAAGTCAAAAGTTGTTGTCTGTTCGGCTATCGGCCAGGAACAGGTCATTCAGAAAGCGCTCGATCTGGGAGCCAAGGCCTTTATCCAGAAGCCTTTCAAGCCCGAAAAGGTTATTGAAGTGTTGGAAAGCCTGGAGACCTGATCCATGGACATGTCCCAATATCGGGATCTGTTTGTTTCCGAAGCCCGCGACCATCTTGGTGCCTTTAACGGTTTGATCGTTCGCCTGGAAGAGATTCCCGACGATAAGGCGGCGATCAACGAGCTCTTCCGCCACGCCCATTCTCTCAAGGGAATGGCTGCCACGATGATGTATGACCCCATCGCCCGTCTTGCCCATATCATGGAAGACCAGCTAAGCCGCGTTCGCAGCGGAGAGGTTCCCTTAATACCGGCACTTGCCGATCTTCTGCTGGAAGGGAGTGACGCTCTGGCCGGCATGATTTTCCAAGTGGAATCGGAAACCGAAACAATAACGGATGCTGCCCGTCTGGTTGAAAGGCTTACAGCATTTGATCCATTTGCCGAGAAACGTTTGCCGAAGGAAGATCCGGAAGAGCAGAGTGTAATAGCCTCCGGGCAGTTGCTGCAGCCGCCGCATCAATTCAGGCAGACGGATTCCTTTAAAAGTATCCGCATCAAAACCGAAACCCTGGATCAGCTCGTCAATATTGCCGGTGAACTTATTACCAATTGCCACCAACTGGCCGAATGCGCCCGTCAGAGCGCCGTCCCTGCTTTCGATGAACCGCTCAACCAGCTTTCCGGCCTGCTGCGTGACCTGCGGGACGTGGTTTTAAAGGCACGTATGGTGCCTTTCTCCTTTATTGCCGAACGATTTCCGCGTCTGGTGCGCGATCTGGCCCGCAAACAGGGCAAGGAAATAACCTTCCGGCTGGACGGGAAAAATATCGAGCTTGACCGCGGCATCCTGGAAGAAATTGCCGAACCGCTGGTTCATATCCTGCGGAATGCCGTGGATCATGGCATGGAGACGCCTGGCGAACGTGTGGCGGCCGGAAAACCATCCGGAGGCGATATCCGCTTGACGGTGGTTCGCGACAAGGATCACGTTGAGATTGTCATCGCGGACGACGGTCGCGGTATGGATTCGGAGCGTCTGAAGTCGAAGGCTGTCGAAAAGGGGCTTGTCACCGCTGAACAGGCGTCTGTCCTGACTGCTCAGGAATCATTCATGCTGGTCTGCTCCCCAGGTTTTTCCACCGCCGAGACGGTCAGCGACATCTCCGGACGGGGCGTCGGCATGGATGCCGTCCGGAGTACTGTTCACTCTTTGGGCGGGGCGCTGACCATCCATTCGGAAATCGGGCGGGGCAGCCGGTTCGTTTTGCGGCTACCGATAACGGTTTCGATCATTCAAGCCCTGATAGTGCAAAGCGGCGCCATTGAAATTGCCTTCCCGATCAGTGTCGTTACCCGTACGCTGGAGCTCGGGCGTGAAGACATTATTGATGAAGCGGGGCAAAAAATGATTGATCTTGACGGCGCGCGTGTGCCGGTCAGAAGCCTTAACCGTCTGCTGGGGCAACCGGTCGCAACTGGTCCCGCCGTCGATCTGCTGCCGGCAGTAGTGTGCGAGATCGGCGGGACTCCGATCGCTTTTATCGCCGACCGTTTGTGCGGCCAGCATGAGATATTTGTCAGGCCTCTGGGGTCGCCGCTTTCGTCGCTGCGCGGTCTGGGCGGCGCAACCATAACCGGCGATGGGCGGGTGGTCTTTGTCGTTGATGCGGCGTCCCTGGCCTGAAACCGGCAATTGAAACAGTTGCGATAGATGCACGCTTGTGGCAGACTCTTCAGCTGGTGTAACGGCAGCTGACGGCATCGTACAGGGTGAGGAATTGCAAAGAAGGGGAATTCTATGAAGCGCTATATCGCACTGCTTGCTGGTCTGGTACTCACATTTGTCTGCAGTCCAACGTTTGCGGTTCAACAGGTAAATGTCGGCCTGAACGATGTTATCGCCACGGTCGAAAATTCGTTCAAGGCGGGTCGCAACGGTGAACTGCCGATCGCCGATTTTATGGCAGACTTTTTCCAGCGGACCCTGTTGGCCAAGGACAAACGTGAAATGCGCGGAGAGGGGCAGATGCTGGTCCAGCTTGCCACCGCAACGTCACCGCTGATGTATCGCTTTCAGTACGTCAGCCCCTATCAGCAGGAAATAGTCAGTGACGGCAATTCACTCTGGATCTATCACCCTGAAAATCGTGAAGTCATCCTGAGCGACGTCAGTTTTGTGTATAACCGGCCGGGTTTCAACCCCGACCGGGATCGGGCGGTCAATTTTCTGCAGGGTCTCGGGCGCATCTCCAAGGATTTACAGATCAATTTTGCGAGCGGTATGTACGACAGCGCCGGTAACTATGTGCTGGAACTGACCCCGCGCCGCTCGATGTTCATTAGACGCCGAATTCTGCTGG
>JACMKN010000260.1 GCA_014380135.1 Deltaproteobacteria bacterium | reverse complement strand
TCGCTTTTGGCTTTGGTGGCGGCCTCGGCCTGAACCCGCGCCGCTTCCAGCTCAACGGTTCTTTCCTGCACCCTTTTTTCCAGGTTGTGCATGTGATCCCGCAACTGATCGTAGAGTGATGCGTTTTCGAGGGCAAAGGCGGTGTGATTGATGACGATCGAAAGGGCGTTCAGGGTCGAGACCTCGATACTGCTGTGACCTCCGCACAGCAGTCCGGCAAACATGCCCCGGATGCCGGAATGGGTTGCCAGTACGTGCAGGACCAGGGTTTTGTCCGGCTCGCCAGCCGGGTTGACAACCGGGTGGTTCTGATTGATGGCCCAGGCAAAACTGCCCCCGGCGATTGCGGCGTCAATCTCGTTTTGAATTTGTGCCGTGGCGGTTGGCGGTTCACACCAGGCCAGTTTGAAATCGGCTTCGTCGTCAATCTTGAAGATTGCCAGCGCTTCAAAAGGGATCAGTCGTTGCATCTGGGCAAAGGCGGTTCGAATGATCTGATCACTCCCCTCAAGATCGCCGGTGCCCGAAGAGAAATCATTACAGGTCGCCACGATATCAAGGAGCGTAACATGGTGCAGATTGGTCTCTTCCAGAAAGCGGACCCGTTCCTTGAGCGCCTGCGGATCATCCTGCAGAATCTGTCCGCCCATCAAGCGTTCCCCTGCAATGTTCCGGTGATCTCTTCAAACTGGACATCAACCTGTGAAATCAGGGTCGGCAGCTGGAAAATGGAGATACCGAGCCCCTCCCAGGCGCCGGGATACAACTTCGGAACCAGGTTCTCTCCGCTGCTTCCCAGTTCCAGGGCGTGGGCAATCAGATCGGAACAGTGCAGGATGGCTGCTTCGCGGGGGAATTGTCCCGACATGGAACAGCAGTGGTGGTTTTCAACCGGATCGGCCACCCGCAGCGGCAGCTTCCATTGGCGCAGCAGTGCGCCCCCCACGGCAGCGTGATCGAAGCCGATTCGCTGACGTTCGACTTCATGCAGACAGAGCCGCTGTTGACGGGCGCTTTCGATCATTTCACGGCACAGATCCGGAATCCGCAGAAACATGACCAGACGTCCGATATCGTGCAGGATGCCGGCCACGAAGAAGCGTTCCAGATTGGTTTCACGCTGACTGGTGGCCAGCACGCGGGCCGCCAGTGCGCAGGCGATGCTGTGTCGCCAGAATCGATCCATCGTGATCAGATCTTCCGGAATCCCCTTGAAAAGCCCCATGACCGATATGGCCAGCGCCAGGTCCCGCACCTGCTGGACACCGATGATCGTTACCGCCTGGGTGATCGTGTCGATTTTGGAAAAATATCCGAACAGCGGACTGTTGGCCAGTTTCAGGATGCGCGATGTCAGTCCCTGATCTTCGGACAGGATCTTGGCAATATCGGCGATGGAACTGCGGGGGTGGTTGATGGTTTCGTCCAGGCGATTGTACAGAAGCGGCAGGGACGGCAGTGCGGAAACGTCTTTCAGCAGCAGATCAAGGGAAATGGCGGCGGTTTCAGTTGGCATGGGTCACCTTTCGGGCAACGCAGATGCGGATCAATTCATTTATCAGCGGATGCTGCGGGTCATTATGGATAAAAAGCCGTTCGACCTCGGCCTGTGCCGCTGCAATCAGGACCGGATCCCCGGAGATCGGTAACGGGCCGGTTTCACTCTCATCGTTACCTTCGGCGACGACATCCGCCTCGGTCACTCCCCAGGTGCGGAAAACCTTGAGGTGCTTGTCGGACAATTCTATGCCCTCCGGCAGCAACAGTCGCCCGCTGCGGTCACAGACGGCCGATTTCAGGGTCATCCCGACTTCAAGACCTTCCAGCGCTATGATTGCCATCTAGTTTGCCTCCATTGTTGTTGTCGTATGGGCAATCACCCGGTTGCGTCCGCTCTTTTTGGCAAGGTAGAGGCACACATCGGCGCACTGCAGCAGATCGGACGGCGTTGTATTTTCTTTCCCGGCATCTGGAAGCAGCGTGACCGTGCCGAAACTGGCCGTAACCTTGATGGCGTCCCGGTCTCCTGCATCCGGGTCGGCGGCAACCCTCTCCCGGATCCGTTCCGCCACGATACTGCAACCGGCGGCATCCGTTTCGGGCAGCACTATCACGAACTCCTCGCCCCCGTAGCGTGCCACCCAGTCGATGTTGTTGCGGATACCCTTGTTGAGGTTGATAACGCAGCGCTGGAGGGTCTTGTCGCCGGTCTGGTGGCCGTAGGTGTCGTTGACCCGTTTGAAATGGTCAAGATCGCAGATCATGATTGACAGCGGGTGCCGGTAACGGTAGGCGCGCTGAACCTCGTGTTTGAGCTGCTGATCCATGTAGCCGCGGTTGAAGGCTCCCGTCAGCGGATCGTGGATCAGTAGTTCGTGCGTTTCGGCCAGACTCCGTTTGAGAGCGCTTTCCAGATCCAGGATGCGGCGGGCTCCGGTGAGACGCACCCGCAGTTCGGCCGGGTTGATCGGTTTGATGATGTAGTCGTCAGCGCCGGCTTCCAGACCTTCTACCAGCGCTTCCTGTGAACTCTGGGAGGTCAGTATGATGATAAAGGTGTAGCTGTCGGAAGGATGGCTGCGGATGGCGCGGCAGAGGGCGGTTCCATCCATTTCCGGCATCAGCCAGTCGGTAATGACAATCGAAAACTGCTCGCGCTGGAACAGTTCCAGGGCCTCACGTCCGTTTTGAGCGGACACGTAGGAATAACCGCCCATTTCCAGGTGCAGTTCCAGCAGACTGCGCGAAATCGGGTCGTCTTCGGCGATCAGGATTTTTGGCGGGGGCGCGTTTGTTTTCGAAGCGGCATCGATCATATTGCGGTCACACTACACCACCCATGCAAAGGTATTTGATCTCGACAAATTCTTCGATGCCGTATTTCGAACCTTCGCGGCCGATGCCGGATTCCTTCATGCCTCCGAACGGCGCCACTTCCGAAGATATCAGGCCGGTATTGATGCCGACTATGCCGTATTCCAGAGCTTCGGCGGTCTTCCAGACACGGTTGATGTCACGGCTGTAAAAGTAGGATGCCAGACCGAACTCGGTATCGTTGGCCATGGCAATCGCCTCGGCGTCGCTGCTGAATCTGAAGACCGGCGCCAGCGGCCCGAAGGTCTCTTCGCGCGCCACCAGCATTTGCGGGGTGACACCGGTGATGATGGTCGGCTCGAAAAATGTCCCTCCCAGCGGGTGACGCTTGCCCCCCAGGGCTATTTTGGCGCCTTTGCCGACGGCATCGGCGATATGCTCCTCAACCTTTTCCACGGCCGCCATGTCGATCAGCGGCCCCTGTTGCACCTCGCCGGTCAGGCCGTTTCCGACCCGCAGTTCCGAGACGGCCGCGGATAGTTTCTGAACAAAGAGATCATAAACCGCATCCTGAATGATCAGTCGATTGGTGCAGACGCAGGTCTGGCCGGTGTTGCGGTATTTCGAAGCGATCGCCCCCTCCACGGCCGCATCCAGATCAGCATCGGCGAAGACGATGAAGGGGGCATTGCCGCCCAGTTCCATGGAGACTTTCTTGACGGTGGCGGCACACTGCACCATCAGCTGCTTGCCGATCTCAGTCGATCCGGTGAAGGTCAGTTTGCGCACGGTCGGATTGGAGGACATTTCGCCGCCGATCGCGGCGGCGGAGCCGGTAATGACGCTGAAGACACCGGCCGGAAGGCCGGCCCGCTGGCCCAGTTCCGCCAGCGCCAGGGCCGACAGCGGCGTGGCGGTGGCCGGTTTGACAACCATCGTGCAGCCGGCCGCCAGGGCCGGTCCGGCCTTGCGGGTGATCATGGCGGCCGGAAAGTTCCAGGGGGTGATCGCGGCACAGACTCCGATCGGTTCCTTGATGACAACGATGCGCTTGTCGGCGGCATAACCGGGAATCGTGTCGCCGTAGATCCGTTTGGCCTCCTCGGCGAACCATTCGATAAAGGCGGCGGCGTAGGCGATCTCCCCTTTTGACTCGGCCAGCGGCTTGCCCTGCTCGGCGGTCATGATGATGGCCAGGTCGTTCTGGTTGGCCATGATCAGCTCGAACCAGCGCCGCAGGATCACGGAACGCTCCTTGGCCGTTTTTGCGCGCCAGGCGGGAAACGCCACATTGGCGGCTTCAATCGCGCGGGCGGTTTCAGCAGCACCCATTTTTGGAATAGTCCCCAGAAGCGCGCCGGTGGCCGGGTTGGTCACATCGATCGTCGCCTGGTTGTCGGCATCCAGCCAGCGTCCATCCAGATAACATTGCTGCTTCAACAGGGTCGGATCTTGCAGTGTCAGCATGCGGAATTCCTCCTAGGTATTAATGTCTCTGTCAGCGGTCAGGTCCAATTCTTATACCACCGGGACTTGCGCTTGTCATCATTCTGTACACATTTCATCGCTACGAATTGGTTGACAATTGATTGCCGTTTGGTAATACAACTGAATGCGCATTTATGCTGCGTAAAATCTTCAGTAAATGCTGTCTGCATTGCTGAAAGATGGCTGGAATTAACGGAATCCGGGAGAACTCTTAAATGGAAATATTGCTGCATGAAAAATCAAACCGGCTGCGGGCCATCCTGAAAGATATGGGGGGCTGCGTGATCGGCTACTCCGGCGGGGTGGATTCGACGCTGCTGTTCGCTGTTGCGGCCGAAGTTCTTGGCAACCGGGCCCTGGCGGTTACGGCCACCTCAAAAACCTACCCCGAGCGCGAGTTGAATGAAGCCCGTGAACTGGCCGAACGTATTGGCGGGCGGCACCGGGTAATTGTATCCGAGGAGCTGGATATCCCCGAGTTTCGCGAAAATCCGCGCGACCGCTGCTATTTCTGTAAAAAGGAGCTGTTCGGCAAACTGCGGGGTATTGCCGACGAGGAGGGACTGGAGTATGTGCTGGACGGCACCAACCTCGACGACGCCGCTGATCATCGTCCGGGGCGGATTGCGGCCGACGAGCTTAAGGTGCGCAGTCCGCTGGAAGAGGCCGGTTTCACGAAGCAGGACATCCGCGACCTTTCCCGCGAGATGGGGCTGTCCACCTGGGACAAGCCGGCCTTTGCCTGCCTTTCCAGCCGTTTTCCCTATGGCACCGCCATCACCCCCGAGCGGGTCAGCCAGGTTGGGCTGGCCGAAGAGTCGCTGCGCACACTGGGTTTTCGTACGCTGCGTGTTCGTTACCATGGCAGCGTGGCCCGCATCGAACTCGGCCAGGATGAATTTGCACAGGCCACCGGAGCTCTGCGGGACCAGGTTGTGTGGCTTGTGAAAGAGGCCGGCTTCACCTACGTGGCGCTTGATCTGCAGGGTTACCGCACCGGAGCCATGAATGAGGAAACGCCGTGAGTAACGGCTCTCACAGCTCTTTCAGGTTGCTGAACTCTCCCCAGGCCAGGAAATTCTGCGGCGCCAGCACGAAATCATAGAGGTTGTCCATGATGTTGTAATGCTGTTTTTCCTCGTCGGCAATTCTCAGGATAAGCTGCCTGGTTTCCGGATTGGTTTCCTTGGTTGCCATATCCTCATAGAAGCGGACACTGTCCGCTTCTATGTTTCTGGCATGCTGGTAACCGTCCAGAGATTTCTTCAAACTGCCCGTGACATTTTTTTCTTTAGTCAACTTCTCGAACAGGTTTTTTGCCTCGTCCAGAACCGTTGTGTCGGCCATTGACAAGCTGCTGCCCGCCTTGATGGCCTTGATCGTATCGCAATGTTTCTGCTCATCGGCCGCCAGTCTGGTGAAAATGCTTTTCAAGCCGGTCTCGCTTGTATCATTCGCCAGCTCTTCATAATAGGCCTTGCCGTCCAACTCCATTTTAATGGCAAATTCAAAAACATTCATTTCCGTTGCCTCCTTGGGGGTTTAACCAGATGATATGGTGAAATCAGTCTATCAATCGGCCGGGATAAGTCAAGCCGCCGCCCTGAAACATTTTCGGAACCGAATCAGTCCCAGGGAAAACCGCCCAGCCTCATCCCACGCCTTGACGTCCATCAAATCGGGTCTACACTTTAATTTTACAGGAGGTGTAACCATGTTATGGGAATACAGAATCATCTTTATCGGAACGGAATCAGAGGACGAGGACGAGTATGAGGTGCGTCTGCATGATGGCGTCCACCTGTTGAACGAACTGGGGGGCGAGGGCTGGGAGTTGATCACCTACCTCCCGCACCACATGGCGGGGAAGCGCACCAAGTATCATGCTGTTCTGAAGCGGCAGAAGACTGCCTGACAGGGAATGTTCCTGATTTTCCGCAGGAAGGCTCCTGTTTATTCCCCCGGCGGGTACGACATTGATAGGTCTGATAATGGATGAATGCTGGCCCGCCCCGCGCGGGCCAGCATTCATTTTTATTACTGCGCTTGTTCAAGCTCCACTTCGCTGGCGTTCATGG